>SKNG01000350.1 GCA_007120685.1 Paracoccaceae bacterium
GCCGGCCGTGCTGCGCGGCAGTCCCGGCGGGACACCCTCTGCGCAGTGACAGCGTAGGGCGCGAAACGGCCCTTCGAAGGGCCGTTCTGCGCCCAGCCCCGTCGGCTGCGCCTGTCCCGTCTCGCAGCGCGCCGCCGTGACGCGTCCGCCCCGCTTTCCCGCACCGCCCGCCGCCGACAACCGGCGCCAAGGCGCGTCGACGCGCCTTCCACCCCGCCGGGCTCTCCCTGGCAATGGACGCCGCGCTGCGCCTGCGCTATCACCGCCGCGCCCCTTCACCCCCGCAGTCCAGCCGAGGCGCGCATGTCAGATCACGGCACCCCTTTCGCCATCACCGCTGCCCCCTCCGGCCCCCTTACCGGCACCGCCCAGGTGCCCGGCGACAAGTCGATCAGCCACCGCGCCCTGATCCTCGGCGCGCTGGCAGTCGGCGAGACGCGCATTACCGGCCTCCTGGAAGGCCAGGACGTGCTGGACACGGCCGAAGCCATGCGCGCCTTCGGCGCCACCGTCACCCGCCACGGCCCCGGCGACTGGTCGGTGCACGGCGTCGGTGTCGGCGGTTTTGCCGAGCCCGACCGGGTGATCGACTGCGGCAATTCCGGCACCGGCGTGCGGCTGATCATGGGCGCGATGGCCACCAGCCCGATCACAGCCACCTTCACCGGCGATGCCAGCCTGAACCGCCGCCCGATGGGCCGCGTCACCGGGCCGCTGGCGCTGTTCGGCGCGCGCGCCCACGGCCGCGCCGGCGGGCGGCTGCCGATGACCCTGGTGGGCGCGGCCGATCCGGTGCCGGTGCGTTACGCGCTGCCCGTGCCCTCGGCGCAGGTGAAATCGGCGGTGCTGCTGGCCGGGCTGAACGCGCCGGGCGAGACCGTGGTGATCGAGCGCGAAGCCACGCGCGATCATACCGAGCGGATGCTCACCGGCTTCGGCGCCAGCCTGCGGACCGAGGAAACCGAGGAGGGCCGCGCCATCATTCTGACCGGCCAGCCGGAACTGCGGGCCCAGAGCGTCGCCGTGCCGCGTGACCCGTCCTCGGCCGCCTTCCCGGTCTGCGCGGCGCTGATCGTGCCGGGCTCCGACATCACCGTGCCGGGCGTCAGCCGCAACCCCACGCGCGACGGGCTTTATACAACACTCTCGGAAATGGGCGCCGATATCGCCTTCCTGAACCCGCGCAGCGAGGGGGGCGAGCCGGTGGCCGACCTGCGCGTGCGCCACAGCCCCGGCCTGCACGGGGTTGAAACACCGGCCGAGCGCGCGGCGGCGATGATCGACGAGTTTCCGGTGCTGGCGGCGCTGGCGGCCTTTGCAAGGGGGCAAACGGTGATGCGCGGCGTGCGCGAATTGCGCGTCAAGGAAAGCGACCGCATCGATGCTATGGCGCGCGGGCTGGAGGCCTGCGGGGTGCGTGTGGCCGAGACCGAGGATACGCTGACCGTTCAGGGCATGGGGGCAGGGGGGGTGTCCGGCGGGGCCATGCTGGCCAGCCGGCTGGACCACCGCATCGCCATGGCCTTTCTGGTGCTGGGACTGGCGGCGCGCGCGCCGGTCACGGTGGACGACGGTACGCCCATCGCCACCTCCTTCCCGGGGTTCGAGACGCTGATGACAGGCCTTGGCGCGCAGATCGCCCGGGTCAGGGCCTGATCCGCCAATGCGCCGCCGACCGCTTCTGATCGCGCTCTGGATGGCGAGCCTGCTGTGGTTCGCGGCGATGGCGGCCTTCGTCGAATGGCGCCTTGGCCCGCAGGGCGCCACGCCGCTGCCCGATACCAGCCTGACCGGCCACACCGCCGACAGCCTGACGGCCTGGGCGGCGGGCATGACCGAGGCGGGCCGCGCCCTGGTGCTTGGCCCCTACCGGCTGATGGATACGGTGTTTCCGCTGCTTCTGGCGCTGACCCTCGCCATCACCGGAGGGCGCCGGCGCTGGTGGCTCGGGGCGCTGGCCGGCACCTATGCGCTCCTCGACCTTGCCGAAAACGCCAGCATCGCCGCCATCCTGGGCGCCGCCCCCGCCGTGCCAAGTGCCGATCAGGTGGCACGCGCCAGCCTGCTCACCATCGCCAAATGGATCACCGTCATCCCGGCGACCGCGCTGGGCCTCTGGCTGTTCCTGACCGAATTGAGAGGCAAGACATGCGGTTCACCATAGCCATCGACGGCCCTGCTGCCGCCGGAAAGGGTACCATCGCGCGCGCGCTCGCCCGGCGGCTGGGCATCGCCTATCTGGACACCGGCCTGCTCTACCGCGCCGTTGGCGCCCGTGTGGCCGAGGGCGCAGACCCGGTCGCGGCCGCGCAATCCCTGACCGAGGCCGACCTCGCCCGCCCCGACCTGCGCTCGCTGACGGCCTCCGAGGCCGCCAGCCGCGTCGCCGCCCTGCCGGCGGTGCGCGCCGCGCTGGTCGATTTCCAGCGCCGCTTCGCCCGGCGCCAGGGCGGCGCGGTGCTCGACGGGCGCGACATCGGCACCGTCATCTGTCCGGACGCCGAGGTAAAGCTCTTCGTCACCGCCGATGCCGAAACCCGCGCCCGCCGCCGCTGGCTGGAAGCCGGCGGCGAATACGCGCCCGAGCCCCTGGCCACCGTCCTGGACCGGGTCCGCGCCCGCGACGCGCGCGACATGGGCCGCGCCGACGCCCCCCTGCGCCCGGCCGAGGACGCGCTCATCCTCGATACCACCGAACTCGACATCGACACGGCCATCGCCCGCGCCCTTCAGGCCGTCAACGACCGGCTGCGCCCCCGGGACTGACCTCCGCCCCCTCTTTGCTCCTCAAATATCCCGGGGGGTGAGCCGCGCAGCGGCGAGGGGGGCAGCGCCCCCCTTCCACCCGCTTCAACCCTTGCCACACTGGCCGCTTGCCGCTATAGCCCGCCCATCCTGCCCGACTGCCACCGCAAAGCGCCGCCGACACGGCACCGGACGGGCATTCGGCAGGGAAGCAGCCAAAGACCGGCGGACCCAACCGCCTGGCCGGAAAAGCACGAACGAAAAGGATCATCACTCGCATGTGCGCCAAGGCAACCATGGAGGAGTTCGAAGCCC
>SKNG01000345.1 GCA_007120685.1 Paracoccaceae bacterium
CCGGGTCGATGTTCTATTTCAACACCGCCTATGACGGCTGGGTGTCGATGGCCCCGGTGCTTTGGGAAGACGGCGTCGAGTATTTCGACGGCACCCGCGCCACCGAGGAACAGCAGGCGCTGGATGTCGCGGCCTTCCTGATGTGGACCGCCGAACCCCATCTGACCGAGCGCAAGCGCGCGGGCTTCGTGGGCGTGGTGCTGCTGGCGCTGCTGGCGTCGCTTCTGTACCTGACCAACAAGCGGCTCTGGGCGCCGATCAAGAAGGCCGCCAAGGAAAGCTGAACCGGGCCGAAACACAGGAATGATGCCGCCGCGCAGCATGGGTTGCGCGGCGGTTTTCGTTTTCCGCCGTGGCGTTGCGATGGCTCTTGATTTCCCGCCGGGGCTGCCGTAGCACCCGCAACAGGCCTAGGGGTATAGCTCAGTTGGTAGAGCATCGGTCTCCAAAACCGAGGGTCGGGGGTTCGAGTCCCTCTGCCCCTGCCAGGCCCACCCAAGCGCCCGCCCCGGCGCCCGCATGGTGCGCGGCATGAAGATCATCCTGCACATCGGCGCCCACAAGACCGCCAGCACCCATCTGCAGCTTGCGCTGAGCCGCGCGCGTGCCGATCTGGCCGCGCATGGCGTCGGCCTGATCCTGCCCGAGGCGCTGCGGCGAAACGGGCTGCGGCTGGGCGACTATCTGTCCATCCAGCCCGAGGACCGCAGCCTTGGCGCGACCATCCGCCAGGCCTTCGCGCGCGCTGCCAGCGGGGCGGCGTTCCTGCTGATCTCGGAAGAGAACATCCTCGGCAACGCCCATCAGCCCGCCATGATCCGCGAGGCCCGGCTCTACCCGGCCGCGCATTCCCGGCTGGAACGGCTGCGCAGGCTGTTGCCGGATGCGCCGGTGGTGCTGGCGATGGCCATGCGCAACCCGGCGGATTTCCTGACCTCGGCCTATTCCCAGCGCCTGATGAGCGGCCGGCTGGAGCCGTTCGAGACCTTCCGCGCCGGCCTCGATCCGGCGGCGCTGTCCTGGCATGACCTGCTGTTGCGACTGCGCGCGGCGCTGCCGGACAGCCCCTGCGTGCTGTGGCGGCAGGAGGACTATCCGGCCATCGCCCCCGCCGTGCTGTCGGCCCTGCTGGGCGCCCAGGCGGCGGGCGCGGTCAGGCCGAAGCCCGGGCGCGCGCATCCGGGGCTCAGCCGGCCGGCCCTCGATGCGCTTCTGGCCGAGGCCGAAACCCTGGTGCCCCAAGGCGAAGAGGCGGCGCGCGCCCGCGTGCGCGCCCTGCGCCAGCGCTTCGCGCGCGACAAGGGGCATCCGCCGCTGGCGCTGTTCGACGCCGATACCGCGGCGCGGGCCGCGCGTGCCTATGACAAGGATCTTCGGCGGATCGCCGCCCTGCCGGGCATCGTGCTGCTGGGCGAGGGTTGAAAAGCCTGTGATCTGCGGGTATCCGGCCCGGGTAATCAGCGTGCCAGGTCTTATGTGACGATGGCATGATACTGCCATCCTGACCGACCAAGAGGCGCCACCATGGCCAAGACGAACCCGTTGACCTTCATCCAGCAGGTGCGTGCCGAGACCGCCAAGGTGGTCTGGCCCACCCGGCGCGAGGTCACCGTCAGCACCATCATGGTGCTGATCCTGTCCACCCTGACGGCGGTCTTCTTCTTCCTCGTCGACTGGCTGATCCGCACCGGACTGGCCGGCGTTCTGGGCCTGGTGGGCTGACGCGGCCCGGCGCGCTGATCGGCCCTTGCATTGGTCGGCACGGGCCGGTAAACGGCGCAAGCATATCAGACAGGACAGCGCGCACCGATTCGGTGCGCACATTTTTTGTCGGTCGGTGTGCGGCGTCATGACCCGCGCAACCGGCACGCAGGCAAGAGCAGGAAGCGGGCGCGTTGCCCGGAGCGGCACAGGAAGAGCACGATATGGCCAAGCGCTGGTATTCCGTAAGCGTTCTGTCGAACTTCGAAAAGAAGGTCGCCGAGGCCATCCGTCAGGCGGTCGCAGACGAGGGCATGCAGGAAGAGATCGAGGAAGTGCTGGTGCCCACCGAGGAAGTGATCGAGGTGCGGCGCGGCAAGAAGGTGACCAGCGAGCGTCGCTTCATGCCCGGCTATGTGCTGGTTCGGATGGAGATGAACAACCGCACGCATCACCTGGTCAATTCGATCAACCGCGTCACCGGCTTTCTGGGGCAGGGCGGCAAGCCCAGCCCGATGCGCGATGACGAGGTGAATCTGATCCTGAACCGCGTCGAAGAAGGCGAGGCCGCACCGCGCAACCTGATCCGCTATGACGTGGGCGAGCAGGTGAAGGTGAACGACGGCCCCTTCGAGGGCTTTTCCGGCATGGTGGAAGAGGTCGACGAGGACAACAGCCGCCTGAAGGTGATGGTGTCGATCTTCGGCCGGCCCACGCCGGTGGAACTGGAATTCGCACAGGTGTCGAAAACCGCCTGAGCGTGACCCCGTGGGAGGCGAGGCGCGCAACCCTGCGTGCCGGACCGGACCACTAAGCAGGCCCCGCCGGGCAGTCCGTGCCGGGGCGATGTGACGAAAGGAGCGGCCACATGGCCAAGAAGGTAATCGGGCAGCTGAAGCTGCAGGTCAAGGCGGGGCAGGCCAACCCCTCGCCGCCCGTGGGGCCCGCGCTGGGTCAGCGGGGCATCAACATCATGCAGTTCTGCAAGGATTTTAACGCGAAGTCGGCAGACATGGAACCCGGCTCGCCGGTTCCGGTGGTGATTACCTATTATCAGGACAAATCCTTCAGCATGGATCTGAAGACGCCGCCTGCGTCCTGGTATCTGAAGAAGGCCGCCGGGCTGAAGCCCGTGGGCAAGCGCAACCGCGCCAAGGGGTCGACGATGCCGGGCCGTCAGGTCGCCGGCAGCGTGACCGTCAAGCAGGTGCGCGAGATCGCCGAGGCGAAGATGAAGGATCTCAACGCCAACACCGTCGAGGCGGCGATGGAGATCATCCTGGGCTCGGCAAAGTCCTGCGGTATCGAGGTCAAGGGGTAAGTCATGGCAAAGCTTGGAAAACGC
>SKNG01000504.1 GCA_007120685.1 Paracoccaceae bacterium
CTGCGCGTGCTGGGCCAGGCCGAGGAATTGCCGCTGCCGGTCTTCGGCGAGCCGGACTATCCGGAAGAAACCCGCCTGACCTACCGTTTCCTGGATCTGCGGCGCGAGACGCTGCATCAGAACATGATGCTGCGTGCCAAGGTGGTGAAATCCTTCCGTGACCGGATGTGGGACGCGGGCTTCACCGAATTCCAGACGCCGATCATCACCGCCAGCAGCCCCGAGGGCGCGCGCGACTTTCTGGTGCCCTCGCGCCTGCATCCCGGCAAGTTCTACGCCCTGCCGCAGGCGCCGCAGCAGTTCAAGCAGCTGATCATGGTGGCGGGCTTCGACCGCTATTTCCAGATCGCGCCCTGTTTCCGCGACGAAGACCCCCGCGCCGACCGCTCGCCCACCGATTTCTATCAGCTTGACGTGGAGATGAGCTTTGTCGAGCAGGAAGACGTCTTTGCCGCGATGGAGCCGGTGATCGGCGGGGTTTTTCAGGAATTCGCCGGCGGGCAACGGGTGGTGGGCGACTGGCCGCGCATTCCTTTCGCCGAAGCGATGGCGAAATACGGCACCGACAAGCCCGACCTGCGCTGCCCGATCGAGATGCAGGAGGTGTCAGAGCATTTCCGGGGCTCGGGCTTCGGAATCTTCGCGAAATTGCTGGAGAACGAAGGCACCGAAATCCGCGCCATCCCAGCGCCCACCGGCGGCTCGCGCAAGTTCTGCGACCGCATGAACGCCTTTGCCCAGAAGGAAGGACTGCCCGGGATGGGCTATATCTTCTGGCGGGAAGAGCCGCATAAGGCGCTAGCCGAGAGACTTGGCCTGTCGATGGCAAGTGTAGTCAGACAAATTGAGGCGGGCGAAATAGAGCCAGGATTTGAGGCCGCAGGCCCGCTGGCCAAGAACATCGGCCCGGAACGCACCGAGGCGATCCGCCAGCAACTGGGCCTGAAGGCGGGCGATGCGGCCTTCTTCCTGGGCGGCAGGCCGGAAAGCTTCGAGCCGGTGGCGGCCAAGGCGCGGGTGGAGATCGGGCGCGAACTGGGGCTGTCGGAGACCGACAGCTTCCGCTTTGCCTGGATCGTCGATTTCCCGATGTACGAGAAAGACCCCGAAACCGGCGCCGTGGATTTCAGCCACAATCCGTTTTCCATGCCCCAGGGCGGGCTGGAGGCACTGCAGGGCGACCCGCTGGCGGTCCGGGGCTGGCAGTATGATCTGGCCTGCAACGGCTACGAGATCCTGTCGGGCGCGATCCGCAACCACAAGCCCGAGATCATGTTCAAGGCCTTCGAACTGGCCGGCTATGGGCGCGAGGAGGTGGAGAAGCGTTTCGGCGGCATGGTCAAGGCCTTCCGCTATGGCGCGCCGCCGCATGGCGGCTGCGCGGCGGGGATCGACCGGATTGTCATGCTGCTGGCCGGGACGACGAATATCCGCGAGGTGATCCTGTTCCCGATGACCCAGCGCGCCGAGGATCTGATGATGGGCGCGCCCTCGGAGCCCTCGAACGAGCAGCTGCGCGAATTGCGGCTGCGGGTGCTGCCGCCGGAGAAATAGCGCGGGGCTGATCGGTGGTGCCCGATGGCGAGCGGGGCAGGGGGCGCTGCCCCCTCGCCGCTGCGCGGCTCACCCCCGGGATATTTGAAGAGCAAAGAGGGGGCAGGTCCGGTGGCGGAAGACGCCGGTCGTTGCGCGCGCGTTCTACTTGACAGGGCGGAATACTTAACATAGCAATTAAACGGCGGATCGGGGAGGATGCGCGGACCGGGCCGGGAAGATGCGAGGGGGGCATGCCGCATCTGATCATCGACTATTCGCCGAATCTGGAAGCGCGGCTGGACATTGCCGGGATGTGCCGGGTTCTGCGTGACGCGGCGGCGGCGACAGGGATCCTGCCGCTGGCCGGGATCCGGGTGCGGGCTACGGCCTGCACGCATGTGGTGATCGCCGATGGCAACCCCGATCATGCTTTCCTCGATATCTCGCTGCGCCTGCGTGGGGGGCGCGCGCCCGAGGCCAGGGCCCGCGCCACCGAGGCGATCTTTGCTGCCGCCGAGGCTTATTGTGCCGATCTGCTGGCCACATCGTCCTTCATGCTGAGTTTCGAGATGCGCGACATCGACCCCGATCTGAGCCCGAAGACCAGTTCCATCCGGCGCTACCTGCCGCCCGAACATCAGGGAGGGACCCCATGAGCGACCTGGAAACGCATCAGGCGCGGCTGGAGGGGCATCTGGCGCGGTTCCGCGACAGCGGCATCGTGAACCTGATCGACGGGCAGGATGTGGCGGGGGATGCGTGGTTCGAAACCCGCTCGCCGGTCGATGACAGCGTGATCGCGCGCGTGGCGCTGGGTGGCGCGGCCGAGATCGACGCCGCAGCAAAGGCGGCGCAGGCGGCGTTTCCGGCCTGGGCGGCGATGGCGGGGACGGCGCGCCGCGCGATCCTGCACCGCATCGCCGACGCCATCGAGGCGCGGGCCGACGAGATTGCGCTTTGCGAATGCTGGGACACCGGCCAGGCTTGGCGCTTCATGTCGAAGGCGGCGCTGCGCGGCGCCGAGAACTTCCGCTTTTTCGCTGACCGGGCGCCCGGGGCGCGGGACGGGCAGGCGCTGCCCTCGGGTGCGCATCTGAACGTGACCAGCCGCCATCCCATCGGGCCGGTGGGGGTGATCACGCCCTGGAACACGCCGTTCATGCTGTCCACCTGGAAGATCGCCCCGGCGCTGGCCGCCGGCTGCACGGTCGTCCACAAACCCGCCGAACTGAGCCCGCTGACCGCCCGGCTGCTGGCCGAGATCTGCCGCGATGCGGGCCTGCCGCCGGGCGTGCTGAACCTGGTCAACGGGCAGGGCGAGGGGGCGGGGCGGGCGCTGACCGAACACCCTGCCATCCGCGCCATCGCCTTTGTCGGCGAATCGCGCACCGGCTCGGCGATCATGCGGCAGGGGGCGGAGACGCTGAAACGGGTGCACTTCGAGTTGGGCGGCAAGAACCCGGTGATTGTTTTCGAGGACGCCGATCTGGACCGGGCGCTGGATGCGGTGGTGTTCATGATCTACTCGCTCAATGGCGAGCGATGCACCTCATCCTCGCGGCTGCTGGTGCAGGAGAGCATCGCGCCCGACTTCTACGGGCGGCTGGCCGAGCGGGTGGCGCGGATCCGCGTGGGCCATCCGCTGGACCCCGGCACCGAGGTCGGCCCGCTGATCGACCGGGGCCATTTCGAGAAGGTGGCGAGCTATGTGGCGGCCGGGCAGGCGGAGGGCGCGTTCCTGTCGGTTGGCGGCGCGCGGCTGGGCGACCGGGGCTGGTTCATCGCGCCCACGCTCTTTACCGGCGCCCGGCCCGAGATGAAGATCGCGCAGGAAGAGGTGTTCGGGCCGTTCCTGACCTGCCTTACCTTCAAGGACGAGGCCGAGGCGCTGGAAATCGCCAATGGCGTGGCTTACGGGCTTGCGGGCTATGTCTGGACCAATGACCTGAGCCGCGCGCTGCGGGTGTCGGATGCGCTGGAGGCCGGGATGATCTGGGTCAACAGCGAGAATGTGCGCCACTTGCCCACGCCCTTTGGCGGGGTCAAGGCCAGCGGCATCGGGCGCGACGGGGGCGATTGGTCGTTTGACTTCTACATGGAG
Organism: Paracoccaceae bacterium; assembly: GCA_007120685.1. GTDB lineage: Bacteria > Pseudomonadota > Alphaproteobacteria > Rhodobacterales > Rhodobacteraceae > Pararhodobacter. The sequence goes on from SKNG01000504.1 coordinate 3,638, forward strand.
ACAAAGAACACGGCCTTCGCGCTGGGAAGCCACACCATTCCGAAGCTTGGCGCGTAAGGAGGACCGCTGATGCCTGTCCCGCCCCCGAACCTGAACCCGCCCTTCAACATCGTGCGGCTTTCCCATGCCGAACTGCGCGTGACCGATCTGGGCCGGGCAAGGGCCTTCCATGCCGATCTGGTCGGGCTGCAGGTGACGCATGAGGACGCGGGCACGGTCTATCTGCGCGGGATGGAGGAGCGGGGGCATCACTGCCTGATCCTGCGGCAGGCCGAGGCCGCAGGGGTGGGGCATCTGGGCTTCAAGGTCTGGGAAGAGGGCGATCTGGACCGGCTGCACGCGTTCTTCACCGAGCGCGGCTTGCCGGCGAGTTGGGTGGAGCGGCCGTTCATGGGGCGGGTGCTGGCCGTGCGCGATCCCTGGGGCGTGCCGTTGGAGTTCTACGCACACATGGACCGGCTGCCGCCGATTCATCAGCAATACGGGCTTTACCGGGGCGTGAAGCCCTTGCGCATCGACCATTTCAACCTGTTTGCCAGCGATGTGGACGGGGTGATGGCCTTCTATACCGATCTGGGCTTTCGGCTGACCGAATACACGGCCGACGAGGAAAGCGGGCGGACATGGGCAGCCTGGATGCATCGCAAGGGGGGCGTGCATGACATCGCCTTCACCAATGGCACCGGGCCGCGGCTGCATCACGTGGCCTTCTGGGTGCCGACGCCCCTGAACATCATCGATCTGCTGGATGTGATGTCCACCTCCGGCTATCTGGCGCGTATCGAGCGCGGGCCGGGGCGGCACGGGATTTCGAATGCGTTTTTCCTTTATGTGCGCGATGATGACGGGCACCGGACCGAGCTTTACTGTTCGGATTACCAGACCGTGGACCCGGATCTGGAACCGATCCGATGGGATCTGAAGGACCCGCAGCGCCAGACGCTCTGGGGGGCGCCGGCGCCGCGCAGCTGGTTTGAGGAAGGGGCGGTCTTCGAGGGGGCGGCGCTGGTGGAGAGCGGGTTGAAGGCAACCCCGATCGTGGCGCCATGACGACGGAGCATGCGGGGGCTGCCCGCCCCCGCACCCCCGGCAAAGGGGGCCAGCGTGGCCCCCTTTGATCCCCCCGGGGCGCGGGACGGCAAGCGGAAGGCAGGTAAGGCGATGAAGGACAGCACCATGCGTTTCGCCACCATCCGTGCCGGGGGCCAACGGCAGTTCGGGGCGGTGACCGAAGACGGGTTCATTGCCCTGAACGAGGTCTTTGCGCAGTGGGCCGGGCTGCGCCAGGTGATCGAGGCGGGGGCGCTGGACAGGCTGGTCGAGGCCGCGCAGTGCCGGGCGGTGACGCATCGTGAAGGCGGCTTTACCTGGGACATCCCCGTGCCGGACCCCGAGAAGATCATCTGTGTCGGCGTCAATTTCCCCGACCGCAACGCCGAATACCGCGACGGGCAGGACGCGCCCCCCAACATGTCGCTCTTCCCCCGCTTTGCGCGCAGCTTCACCGGCCATGGCCAGCCCCTGATCCGCCCGCCGGAAAGCCCGCAGCTGGATTACGAGGGCGAGGTGGCGGTGGTGATCGGCCGGGGCGGGCGGCGCATCCCCGAGGCTCGGGCGCTTGAGCACATCGCCGCGCTGACCCTGTGCAACGAGGGCACCATCCGCGACTGGGTGCGCCATGCCAAGTTCAACGTCACGCAGGGCAAGAACTGGGACCGGTCCGGCGCCATGGGCCCCTGGCTGGTGCCCTTCACCGACCCCGCGCAGATCACCGATATCCGCTTGACCACGCGGGTGAACGGCGAGACGCGGCAGGACGACCGCACGGGAAGGATGCTGTTTCCGGTCGCCCGGCAGATCGCCTATATCAGCACTTTCACCACGCTGGCGCCCGGCGACATCATCGTCACCGGCACCCCCACCGGCGCCGGCGCGCGGCGGGACCCGCCGGTCTGGCTGAAGCCCGGCGATATCGTCGAGGTGCAGGCCGAGGGCATCGGCACACTGCGCAACACCATCGCCGACGAGGACACCTGGTGAGAGGGTTCAGAACGTCACCACCTGCCCCCGGCCCGTGGCCTCGGCCGCGCGCAGGACGTGATGCGCCACCGCCAGATCCTGCGCGGTGATCCCCAGAGAGCGGTAGAGCGTGATCTCTTCCGCCCCCTGCCGCCCCGGCATCGCCCCCGCCAACACCGCGCCGATCTCGCCGCGCAGATGGCCCTCGGTGATGGCACCGGCAGCCAGCATCTCCACCACCTCGCCCGCCTGCGCCAGCAGCGACGGACGGTAGTCGCAGTAAAGCGCCGCGCGCTGCACCACCGTGTCATCGACTTCGCGCTTGGCGGGAACCGAGGCGCCGACCACGTTCAGATGCTGCCCCGGTTCCAGCCAGTCGCCCAGCAGCACCGGCGTGGCGCTGTTCGTCACCGTGCAGACGATATCCGCGCCGCTGACCGCTGCCCGCGCATCGGTGCCATGGCCAATCCGCAGCTCGGGGTGGCGCGTGGCGGCCCGGGCGGCGAAATCAGCGGCCCGTTCGGCCCGGCGCCCGGTGATGCGCGCCTCCGCAATCGGGCGCACGGCCAGCATTGCGGTCAGATGGTGCTCGGCCTGCTCGCCGGTGCCAATGATCGTCAGCACCCGCGCATCCGGCCGGGCCAGGGCGCGGGTCGCCACGGCGCTGGCGGCGGCGGTGCGGATGGCGGTCAGAAGGCCCGCGTCCATCATCGCCACCGCGCCGCCGGTTTCGGCCTCGAACAGCACCACCGCGCCGCGGTGGCCGGAGATCCCCTGCGCCGGGTTGGCGGGAAACAGGCTGACGATCTTGACCCCATAGCATTGCGGCGCATCCAGCGCGCCGGACATCACACCCATCAGGTTCTCGCCGCCCACCGGCACCACATGGCGCAGCGGCAGTTGCGCCCCGCCGGCCGAGACGCGGCGCATCGCGGCATCGACCACCGCGATCGCCTGATCCATCGGCAGGAGCGCGGCGATATCGGCGTTGGCGAGGATCCTCACGCCACCAGCCCCGGCGCATCGGGCGCGGCGCTGGCGCGCCAGGCGGCATCCGGCTGTGCCAGGCCCAGCCGGGCGGCGATCAGGTTCGCATAGAGCGCGGGGCGCAGCACATAGGGAAAGTGCCCACCGCGCAGGAACCGGAATCCCGCCGCGCCGGGCAGGCGGGCGCGGACGGCGGTGCGCATCTCGGGCGGGATCAGCGGGTCATCGGCGGCGTCGATCACGCTCAGGCTTTCGGGCGGCTGCGGGGCGGGGGGCAGTTCCGGCCCGCGTTTGAGCGCGTTCAGCCGCGCGCGCATCTCGGCCTCGGGAATGCGGCCAGCCACCTCGGCGGCCAGGAAAGCCACCAGATCGGCCTGATCGGGATGCGCCTGCCCCCAGCCCTGCAGGGCATTCATGAAGCCCGCGCGCAGTGCCTCGATGGGGGCATGGTCCAGATCCTGCGCATAGGGCTGGCGCTCGGCGATGCCCTGCACGGTATGCAACGTGTTGGCGGCAAACAGATGGCTGACCCGGGCGGGATGCGCGCCGGCCATGAACTGCGCCAGATAGCCGCCCAGCGACGAGCCCAGCACCGCCGCCCGGTCGATCCCGCGTGCGTCCAGCATCGCGCAGAGATCGCCGGCCCAGTCCTCGATCCCGCCCGAGGCCGGATAGCTGACCGCAATCACCCGGCATCGGGGCGCCAGCGCCTCGATCTGCTGCCAGAAGATATCGGCCCGGCCCAGCGTGCCGGGGATCAGCAGCAGCGCGGGGCCGGGGCCTGCGGTATCGATCACGCCCCAGTCGCGGCCGGAAAGCACCTCCCGGGCCTCGGGGTGGCGGGTGGCGAAGGCGTCGCGGGCGGTGATCAGGGGGTTGGTCATGCGAAGGGATCCTCGACGCGGGGCCAGTAGGTTGGCGGGCGGTGGCGATAGGGGATGGCGGTGAAATCCGGGGTGATGGCGCCGGGGGTGGCCACGGGGATGATCTGCGCAGCCAGGGGGGCGAAACCGGCGCGGAAATGGTTGGAGGACTTCACGCAGATATAGCGCCGCCTTTCCAGGTCGATGCCCGGGCCGGTAAGGGCCTCGGGGTGGAAGGTCTGGGTGCGGTTGTCGTTGATGACAATGTCGATGCTGTCCTCGGGCCCGGTGGACAGCCAGACCGCCGTGCCCAGCGGTGCCGGCAGGGTGCCGAAGCGCTGGGTCAGGTCACTGGCGATGCGGCGCACGGTGACCTGCAGATCCAGCGGATCGCCGGACATCAGCCCGCATTTGCCGCCCAGCCGCAGGGACAGCCGCGCGCCTTCGCCGGCATCGGCACAGATCCGCACCGCCACCGGGTCCCAGAAGATGCCGGTGGCAATATCGGTCATCCCGCGTTCCAGCATGGCGCGCAGCAGGAAGGTGGCGTCCGAGGGCGCGCCGCCGCCGGCATTGTCGGCCATGTCGGCCAGCACCACGGGGCCGCTCGGGGCGGCCGCGGCCAGGGCCAGCGCGGCGGGAATGTCATGCACCGGCTGAAGAATCGCCTGGCGCTGGTCCCACAGCCGGCCGGCCAGATCCCGCGCCAGACGGTCGGCCAGCGCCGGGTCGCCATCGGTGATGGCCAGCGCCCGCGCCCCGATGCGGGGGTGGTCGCCCCAGGGGAAGCCATGCACCAGCGACAGCGACAGCACCCCCGGTTCGGCCTCGCGCGCCGCCATCGCATCGACAAAGGCGCGCATGGCGCCCTCGGGCGTGGGCATGGCCATGACGATGCGGCAGTCATGGTCGCGCATCACCGGGTTGACGCGCCCCTCGGCGGCATCGGCGATCAGCGCGAACAGCTCGCCCGCGCGCGGCTCGATATCGACATGGGGGTATTCCTTGAAGCAGATCAGCGCGTCGGCGCCGGCAAGCATCGCCTCGGTCAGGTGGCAATGCGGATCCAGCAGGCCGCCAATCTTCGCCTCGGGCGCAATCTCGCGGATGCGGGCGATCAGGTCGCCCTCGCAGTCGGGGTAGCCATCGGCGATCATCGCGCCATGCAGGGCCAGCAGCACCATGTCCACGGGCAAGGCGGCGCGCAGCCCCTCCAGAATCTCGTCGCGCAACGCCTCGTAGACGCGGCGCACGGTGGGGCCGGCGGGCTGTGCGAAGGTGGCCAGCCCCTCGGCCACCGTCCAGCCGCGCGCCTCGGCCTCGCGCCGCCACAGGTGCAGCGCGCCGGTCCAGTAGGTGACCGGATGGCGGGTGGCATCGCCGTGATAGAGACCGCCCTCCTGGAACCCCGTGAGGCCGGTGGGCAGGGGCGAGAAGCTGTTGGTCTCGGTGGCGAGGCCAGCCATGAAGAGTTTCATCGGATACTGTTCCCTTTCGTCAGGCCCAGGCGCGGCCAAGGCGCTTTGAAGCGCCTTGCAAAAGCCTTTCTAAAGGCTTTTTTCCGCCCGCCGCGCCCACGCTTCATGTCGAACCCTGCCGGCCGGACGCGGGCTCGGTCAGCCGCATGGCCAGATCGGCCAGCACATGCAGGGTGATCAGGGCAAAGGCCAGCGGCACGGCGGCGGTGAACCAGATCATCGAGACCGGGATCATCTCGGCCGTGCGGTCCAGCGAGCGGCCCAGGAAACCGCGCGCCATGTTCATGTTCGGCCCGTAGAGCGAGAACCAGATCACCGGCGCCACGAAGAGCATCGCCCCGGCCGCGCGGATCAGCGCCAGCCCCTTGCCCGCCCAGCCGCCGATATCCAGCGCCTGGGGGAAAAGCGTGGGGTTGATGCCGGCCCGGAACGCGGCCGACGCGCCCAGCATGCCCGCCCAGACCATTGCCCGGCGGGCCAGTTCCTCGGTCCAGACCGGCGGCGCCAGCAGGATGTAGCGTGCCACCACCTGCCAGCCCGCGGCAAAGACCATCACCAGCACCGCCAGCACCGCGCCCCACAGGGCCACCGTGTTCAGCGCCGCCGACAGACGGTCCAGGCCAAGGGCCAGCCGGCGCAGCATGCGCTCAGCGCCCCGCCGCCGCCATCCACAGCGCCATCTGTTCCGGCGTGACGATCAGCTCATAGGTGGTCATCGAGGCCTGCATGAATTCGTCGCGCGCCTCCTCGCTCAGTTCCACCACCGCGACATCGGCCTCGCGCAGCTGATCCAGCACGCCGTCCTGCGTGGGCAGCCAGGCGCGGTTGGCCGCGCGCGCGGCCTCGACACCGGCATGGACGGTGGCGCGGTCGTCGTCCGACAGGCCCTGATACCAGTCCTCGGACGCTATCGCGATGCGCAGCGAGGGTGCGATGGCGGCATCGGTGAAATGGCGGATGAATTCGGTATGGCCAAAGAGCAGCGGCACGAAGGCGGGGTTCAGGTAGCCGTCGGCCACGCCGGTCTGCAGCGCGTTGGGCACCTCCGCCCAGTTGACCACGGTGCCGGTGGCGCCCCAACTGCCGTAAAGCGCGATCTGGCTTTCATCCAGCGCGCGCATGCGCAGCCCTTCCATATCGGCCATGGTGTTGACCGGCCGGCGGGTGTTGAAGATGCCCGTCGCCGCGCCGACCACGGTGACATCCAGCACCCGCACGCCCGCCGGCGTCAGCGCCGCGTTGATCCGCTCCAGCATGCCGCCGTCCAGAAGTGCTGCGTCCACTTCCTCCATCGTAGCGAAGAAATAGGGCAGGCGCAGGCCGAAGATCAGCGTGTCGATGGAGGCGACGATGTTCAGCGGCGCCATCGCCACCTCGACCAGCCCCTGGGTTACCTGGTCGAAGACCTCGTCATCGCCGCCCAGCGCGCCGCGCTGGAATTCCTGCGTTTCCATGCCGTTCGCGTCCAGATGCGCGGCAAAGGCATGCGCCCAGACATAGCTGCCAGAGCCCGACAGGTCGGCTGGGCTGTCCAGTGCCACGGAAACCTGCCCCAGCGCCACGGCGGGCAGGGCCAGCGCGCCGGCCAGCGCGGCGGCCTTGATCATGTGATGTGTCATGTCTCTCTCCCTTTCCTGTGAATGCGAAACCTGGGCGGCGCAGGTTCAGCCGCCACCGTATCCCAACTGCCGCGGCAACCAGAGCGATATTTCAGGCACCATCACCAGCACCGCCAGCACGCCGATCTGCAGCACGAAAAAGGGCATCACCGCGCGCGCCAGCACCCAGTAGTTCACCCCGGTCACCGCGGTGACCATCAACAGGCACCCCCCCAGCGGTGGCGAGATCAGGCCCATCGAGATGTTGAAACAGATCACGATGCCCAGATGCACCGGGTCCGCGCCCTGCGCCAGCGCCACGGGTGCCAGGAGCGGCACCAGCAGGAACAGCGCCACCGCCGTATCCAGCATCATGCCCGCCAGGATCAGGATCCCCATCATCAGCAGCATGTATTGCCCCGGCCCCAGCCCCATCTCGCGCACCCAGGCGGCGATGGCCTCGGGCACGCGCTCCAGCGCCGCCAGATGGCCCAGCGCGGCCACCGCGGCGATCAGCATGAAGATCGCGCCCGACAGCATGGCGGTGCGCTTCAGCGCCTCGGCCATCTGATTCAGCCGCACGCCTTCGTAGAACGCCCCGGCGGCGACGGCGGCGATGACGGCCACGCCCGCGGCCTCGGTCGGCGTCATCAGGCCGAAGACGATGCCGCCCAGGATGATCGCCGGGATGGTCAGCGCCGGCAGGGCGCGGATCAGCGTGGGCAGGAAGGCGGGCAGTTCGGCGCGGGTCAGGCGCGGGTGGTCATGGCGCCAGGCGAA
>SKNG01000015.1 GCA_007120685.1 Paracoccaceae bacterium
GCCATGGCGATAACGGTCAGCGCGTTGGGCATGTCCTTGGCGGTCAGCGTGGTGCCCTCCAGCGGATCGAGCGCGATATCCACCGCCGGTCCGTGGCCGGTGCCCACCTCCTCGCCGATGAACAGCATCGGCGCCTCGTCGCGCTCGCCTTCGCCAATCACCACAACGCCCTGAATATCCAGCATGTTCAATTGCATGCGCATCGCGTTGACGGCGGCCTGATCGGCTGCCTTCTCGTCGCCGCGCCCCACGAAATCGGCCGAGGCCAGCGCCGCTGCCTCCGACACCCGGGCCAGCCCCAGCGAAAGAAGGCGGTCGTGAAATTCAGGTGTGCTGGCCATGGGAAATCCCTTCAAGAAGCGGTCTGGCCGCCCTTCTAGCCAATCGCGCCGCGCCCGCCAAGCCGCCGTGTCACCCGGAAAGGCGAAAACCCCGCCCCGTCATCTTGCCCCAAATACTCAAGCAACGGCAAAGCCCGCCAGCCGGTCGGGTGCGGGGGAACGCCGCACTCAGCCGCCGGCTTGCGCAGGCTCGGCCAGCAGCGCGGCAATCAGGTCCTCGGCCGGTGCGGTGGCCTCGGCCCGGCCATGGTGCAGCGCGTGCAGCATCGCCACCATCGGCGCGCCTGGGTCCAGGGCGGCCAGCCGCCTGTGCCAGCCGGGATCGGCCAGATCGGCCGCGCTGACGCTGACGCCGGCGCCGACGGGTGCGGGCCTCCATTTTTCCCAGTCCACCACCCGAAGCAGGTCGAAATCCATCTCCCGCCCGCGCCTCGGCGTCACCACATTGGTCGGCTTCAGGTCACGGTGCAGGGGGAACTGCGGCATTGCCTCAGCGCGGACTGCCAGCGTTGGCAGACGCTTGGCCAGCGCCTCGGTCTGGCCTGAGGCGACCCCGGCGCGGGCGGCCAGGCTACGCAGCCGTTCCGGGTCGAACAGCGCCTTGTGTTCGTGCCGCACGGGCGCGCGCAGCGAGGGCGGCAGCCGCACCTGCCAGTGCAGCGCCCGCAGCCGGTCCAGCACCGCGCGCTGGCGCCTGGGCAGCATGTAATCGCCGGCGTGTTCATAAAGCATGACCAGACAATCCGGCTCTTCGCTGTGCCCCAGCAGGCGCGGAGCCCGCAGCGCCTCGGGCGTCACGGCATCGAAAAGCGCGATCTCGCGCGCGACATGGCGCGCGCGGGTCCTTGGCAGCACCTTCTCGAACAAAGCCATCGGCGCCCCGGTGGCCCGGTCGCGCCCGCGCAGGCGCAGACAGCACAGCGCGATGAACCCATGGGGCACCGGCTCGATGCTCTCCAGAACGAAATCGGGCATCAGCGCCGCCAGCCGCCGCCTCACCGCCTCGGGGGCGCTGAGGGCGGCGAGGCTGGCGCGCTCGGGAAGGGCGACGCAGAAGGCGACATGCGCCTGGGCCCAATGCATGCCGCTGCCATCGAGATAGGCGGCATGGCGGCGATAGAAGGCCAGCGCCTCGGCCCAGCGCTTGGCGCTCATCAACCTGCCCAGCGTCAGTTCCGGCGCTTCGGCCGCCTCTGCCGGCCCGGGCGCGGTGTCGCCCCCGGGCCGCATGCCAGCCCTGCGCCACCGGAAGACCAACGGCCTCAGACCTCCTCGATACGCATCGCCACCGGCTCGCCGACCAGCACGCCGGTTTCGGCAAAGCCGTCCAGCGCCACGCGGATATCGTCGCTCGATGCCTTGTGGGTGACGATCAGCACCGGCGCATGGGCGTCGTCATGGCCATACTGCCGCATCCGGTCGATGGAGATGCCGGCCTCGCCCAGCACCGTGGCGATCTTGGCCAGCGCGCCGGGCTTGTCCAGCAGCACCATGCGCAGATACCAGGGCGCGGCGGCGCTGACGGCGGCGGGTGGCGCCGGCACCAGGCTGGCGGCGGGCTGGCCGAAGACCGGCAGCCGCAGCCCGCGGGCGATATCGACCACATCGCCCATCACCGCGCTGGCCGTCGGCCCTTCGCCGGCGCCGGCGCCGCGCAAGACCAGCTGGCCCAACGCATCGCCCTCGATCACCACCATGTTGGTGCCGCCGTCCAGTTGCGCCAGCGGATGCGTCTCGGGCACCAGACAGGGGGTCATGCGCTGTTCCAGCCCGCGCCCGGTCATCTGCGCCACGCCCAGCAGCTTGATCGCAAAGCCCATGTCGCGCGCCAGCCTGATGTCCTGGATCGACACCGCGCCGATCCCCTGCAGCTCGATCGCGTCGAAATCCACCCGGCAGCCGAAGGCCAGCGCGGCCAGCAGCGCCAGCTTGTGCGCGGCATCGATCCCGCCAACGTCCAGTTCCGGGTCGGCCTCCAGATAGCCCAGTTGCCGGGCTTCCTCGAACACCGTCTCATAGGGCAGGCCGGCGCTTTCCATCCGCGTCAGGATATAGTTGCAGGTGCCGTTCATAACCCCCATCACACGGCGCATGGCATTGCCCGCCAGACCCTCGCCCAGCGCCTTGATGACCGGAATGCCGCCGGCCACCGCGGCTTCGAAGCGCAGGCTCCGGCCCGCGCCCTCGGCGGCTTCGGCCAGCGCCTGACCGTGGCGGGCCAAGAGCGCCTTGTTGGCCGTGACCACATCCTTGCCGGCGGCCAGCGCGGCCTCGACGGTGGCCTTGGCCGGGCCGTTCTCGCCGCCGATCAGTTCGATCACCAGATCGACGTCGTCGCGCCGGGCCAGCGCCACCGGGTCGTCCTCCCAGCCATAGGCCGAGATATCGGCCGAGCGGTTCTTGTGGCGCGAAGACGCGCAGACGGCGGCAATCTCGATCGGCCGGCCGGCGCGGCGGGCCAATAGCGGGCCATGTCGCTGCACGATCTTCACCACGCCGATGCCCACGGTGCCCAGACCGGCGATTCCCAGACGCAGCGGCGGGGCAGGGGAGGGCGAGGATGGCATGCGGGACACTCCGGCTGGCAGCGCCGGGCAACGGGGCCGGGCGCGGGACTGGCCCCTGTTAATGCCCCGGGCGGCGGGTGTGAAGCGGTTTTCCCCCGCCCCGCAACCGGTTGCCGGGCGGGTGGCGGGCGGTCAGTCCACGTCCCCCTCGGCGGCTGCCTGGCGGGCGCGCAGCGCCTCGGCGCGGGCGGCCAGGGGGGCATCGGCCGCAACCGGCACCGGCGCGTCCCGGCGCAACGCCGCCGCCCGGGCGCGCAGGGCACTGCCGCGTGCCTCCAGCGTCTGCTGGGTGGGATCGGTGGCGGAAACGGGCCGGGCGGGGTCTGGCGCGGTCAGGGCGGCGATTTCCGGCCCGGTCAGCAGGCGCGGCGGCTCGACGCCGGAGTGCGCGCCGCAACCCGAAAGCAGCGCCAGCGCAAGAAACGCCATGAACCCGGCCCGACCCGACATCGCCGGGGCATCGGGCAGAGAAGGGAGCGCGAGGGCAGAAACGCGTGGCACGCGGGTTTCTTTCGGCAAGGGGGCGCAAGCTGCGCATGCAGCCTAACCGCTTGCAGGGCCGCTGTGAAGCGGGTGGCGCGGCGCCGTTACGGCGCGGGTTCCTGCCGGTGGCGGGTGGAAATCCCGGCACCGGGACCGATATGAGGGGGGAAGCAAAGAACAGGAGCAATCATGAACCTGCCGCACACACCCTTTCCCGGTGCGCTGGACAGCCGGGCGCTGGCCCGCCTGTTTACCGAGGCGCGCACGCACAACGCCTGGCGCGACAAGCCGATCCCGGCCGATACCGAGCGCGCGCTCTACGATCTGATGTGCATGGGGCCGACCTCGGCCAATTGCTCGCCGGCGCGGTTTGTCTTCGTCAGCACGCCGCAGGGCAAGGAACGGCTGCGCCCGGCGATGTCGAAGGGCAATCTGGACAAGACCATGGCCGCGCCGCTGACCGTGATCGTGGCCCATGATCCAAAGTTCTACGACCGTCTGCCAGAGCTTTTCCCGCATACCGACGCGCGGTCCTGGTTCACCGGGTCCGAGGCTGCGGCGCAGGAGAACGCCTTTCGCAACGGCACGCTGCAGGGCGCCTATCTGATCCTGGCGGCGCGCGCGCTGGGGCTGGATTGCGGGCCGATGTCGGGGTTCGACAAGGGCAAGGTGACCGAGACCTTCCTGGCTGAAGAAGGCTGGGAGCCGAATTTCCTGGTCAACATCGGCTACGGCGACCCCGAAAAGCTGTTCGACCGGCTGCCGCGGCTGGATTTCGACGATGCCTGCCGGATTGTCTGATCCGGTGGCGCCGGCGCCGGGCGCCGCCCTGCCGGCGATCGATGCCGAGAGCTTCCGGCAGGGCATGGCCTGGCTGGCCGGGGCGGTGAATATCGTCACGGCTGCCGGCGTCGATGGGCCGGCGGGTTTTACCGCGACGGCCGTCTGCAGCGTCTCGGCCGAGCCGCCGATCCTGCTGGTCTGCCTGAACACCGGTTCCAGCGCGGCACCGGCCTTTGCCCGGGCCGAGGTGCTGTGCGTCAACACATTGGCTGCAGGGCAGGCCGATCTGGGCCAGCATTTCGGCGCCAAGGTGCCGATGGCCAGCCGCTTTGCCAGGGGCCAGTGGCGTGCGGGCGACACCGGCGCACCAGTGCTGGACGGGGCGCTGGTGGCCTTCGAGGCGCGCATCAAGGAAGTGCAGCGCATGGGCACGCATGACGTCATGTTCTGCGAGGTGGTGGTCGTGCATCAAGGTGCTGCGGAAGAGGGGCCGAGCGTCTACTGGAACCGCTGCTATCACGCGTTGACCGGGTCGGACGCGCCGGGCTGACCGGCAGCCGTGGGTCCGCGCTGCGGTCCGGGACGGTCTTGTCTGGCGCTGCGATGTCGAACCGGGCCGGGTTGCGCAGTGTCCATTTCGTTCCATCGCGGTGGCCGCCACGGGAAACGCGCCTTCTAAGGCGCGTTCCAGCGGGCTTTCGAAAGCCCGTTTTCCGGCGGTCACCGGGGGTTTGTGGTGTAACGCGATTGCCTTGGCACTACAGCCTGGTTCGCTTGAACAGCGGTTCGGGCAGGGCGCGGATCACCGCCATGATCAGACGCCAGATCGGCCGCACCCAGACCACATCGCGCCCGCGCTGAAGGGCGCGATGGATCGCCTCGGCCACTTCCTCTGGCTGGGCGGTCAGGCGGGGGGACAGGTCCATGCCCTCGGTCATGCGCGTGGCCACGAAGCCAGGCAACACGGTGATGACCCGCACGCCGGTGCCGTTCAGGCGGTTGCGCAGCCCCGACAGCCAGGCGGTGAACCCGGCCTTGGCGGCGCCATAGACATAGTTGGACGCCCGCCCCCGTTCGCCCCCGACCGATGAGATGCCGATCAGCGTGCCGGACCCCCGCGCGGCAAAGCGTTCGGCCAGCGCGCCGAGGGTCAGCGCCGGGCCTTCCATATTGGCGCGGATCACCAGGGCGGCGGCCTGCGGATCGCGCTGGCTTTCCGCCTGATCGCCCATCGCCCCCACGGCGCAAAGCGCCACCGCCGGAAGTTCATCAAGACTGTCAAGAAAGCTGTCTATACCGTTGATTTCAAGCGTGTCGTAGTCATGACAGCTTGCCTTTACCCCGTGCCGGGCGGTCAGGTCGTCGGCATCGGCCTGCAGCGTGTCGGCGCCGCCGCGCGCGGCCAGCATGACGGGGTGGCCGGCGCGCGCGAAGCGCCGCGCGCAGGCCCGCGCGATGTCCGACCGCGCGCCGAGGATCAGGACGGCACCCGCGCTCATAGCCCCAGCCTTTCCGATTGCGCCGAGGCGAATTGCGCGGATAGCCCGCGCGCCTGACGCCAGGCGGCGAAATCGGCCATGCGGGGGTCGGTTCGGATCAGGGTTTCGGCACTCATGCGACTGTCCTTTGCCAGATAGAAGCGCCCGCCGTGATCGGTGGTAATGCGGTCCAGATGGGGCATCAGCGCCAGGCTGCGGGCGGTCAGGGGGAAATCAAGCGCCAGCGTATAGCCGGGCATCGGGAAGGAAACGGGGCTGTCCTGCGGCCCGAATCGTTTCAGCACCGCCAGAAAGGACCCGGCGCCAGAGCCCGCAATCGCCTGCAGGAGGCGTTGCAGCCCGGCGCGGCCGGCATCCAGGGGCAGGGCGCATTGGAACTGCATGAACCCGCGCCGGCCATACAGCCGGTTCCACCCGCCGATGGCATCAAGCGGGTAGAAATAGCTCTCCCAGTCAACCAGTTGCGCGCCGCTCTTGACACGGCCCAGGGTGTAATAGGCGGCGTTGAAGGCGCGCACGCTGGCCGGGTTCAGCACGAAGCCCGGCAGGTCGATGGGCAGGCTGCGCCGGCGGCGGGGTGGCGTCTGATAGGGCCGGGCGCGCCGCTCGGTGGGCAGATCAGCGCGGGCGGCATGTTCGCCCAGCATGACCAGGCTGCGCCCCAGTGCGGCGCCAGAGGCCAGGCAGTCGATCCAGGCCACGGAATAGGTGGCGTCCATCCCGGCCTCGAAGGCATCGAGCGCGGCTTCCAGCCCCGGCGCGGGGATCGTGCGCTGGCGAATCCAGCCGCTTTCCACCGGTCGCAGGCGAATTGCCGCGCGCAGGATCACCCCGGTCAGCCCCATGCCGCCCAGCGTGTGGCGGAAAAGCTCGGCATTGGCGTCGCGCGAACAGCGCGTCACCTGGCCATCGGCGCCCATCAGGTCGATCCAGTCGGTGAAGGCGCCGAAACTGCCCTCGCCATGGTGGTTCTTGCCATGCACATCCGCCGCGATGGCCCCGCCCAGGGTGACAAAACGCGTGCCGGGTGTGACGAAGGGGAACCAGCCGCGGGGCAGGAAGGCCTCGATGATCTCGGCCAGGCTGACCCCGGCCTCGGCCACCAGTTGCCCCGAGGCGGGGTCGAAGGCGATCATCCGGTCGAAATGGCGCATCGAGATGGTATGCGCTCCCACCGCGCTGTCGCCATAGGCCCGGCCCAGCCCGCGCGCGATGGCCGGGCCCATGCGCAGCGCCTGCGCGAGCGCGTCCGTATCGCGCGGGGCGCTAAGGCGGGTGGCGTGGCGCGGGTAGCGGCCCCACCCGGTCAGCGTGGTCAAGCGGGTCATGGGCCGGGCCGGGTGAAGACGAAGCGCCGGTCCAGCCGGTACTTGACCCAGTAGCCGACGGCGAGGCCGAGCACCGCGCCGGCCTCGCGCGCCAGATGGGTCTGCCAGATCACCCAGAAGGCGGTCTCGGTGGCCCAGAAGATGGCCGTGGTGAACACCCCCATCAGCGTATAGAGCGAAAAACGCCGGCCATGCGCGCGCAGGCCGGTGGCGCGGTCGAAGAAGATCCAGCGTTTGTCCAGCGCATATTTCACCACCAGCCCCGCCGCGGTGCCGGCCAGCACCGCCAGGATGAAGCGCGCCGCATCCTCGCCCCCCGCCAGCACCAGCCGCTGCGCACCCAGATTGGCCAGCGTGGCGATCACGGCAAAGAGGCTGTAGCGGAAGACCAGCGCCTTGGGGCTGAGCGCGGGGTGCGCGGTGGCGGGAGAGGCGGCGGCAATCGGCGGGGCGGTCATGGCCGCGTCGCCCCCAGGAACAGCGCGCCGAACACCACCAGTGCCATCAGACTGACCGGGTCGCGCAGGCTGAAAACCAGCGGGTCGTCCTCCATCTGGCCGCGATGGGCCAGCATGACCATGCGCGTCAGCCAGTATATCAGCACCAGGCAGGCCGTGCCGATGACCAGGGGGTTGTAGGCTTGCATGCGGATGCCTGGGTCGGTCAGATACAGCATCAGAACCAGCACCGTGACAAAGCTTGATGCGATGGCGATCTGACTGACAATCGGCAGGTCGGTGGCGTGATAGCCGCGCCCGGCAGTGGTCTCGGTGCCGCGCTCGGTCATGTCCACCAGTTCCGCCTGGCGCTTGACGGCGGCCAGCGCCAGGAACAGGAACAGCGAGAAGGCGAGGAACCAGACCGAAAGCTCGATCCCGGTGGCCATGCCCCCGGCGATGATGCGCAGCACATAGAGGCTGGCCAGCACGCAGATATCCACCAGAGCCTTGCGCTTAAGCCACAGCGAATAGGTCAATGTCAGCGCGAAATAGCCCGCCAGCACCAGCAGGAAGGCCGGCGCCAGCAGCAGCGCCGTCAGCAGCCCGGCGAGCAGCAACACCGGGGTCATCGCCATGGCACGCGGGATCGGCAATGCGCCGCTGGCAAGCGGGCGGAAGCGTTTGCGCGGATGCGCGCGGTCGGCGGCCAGGTCCAGCAGGTCATTGAGCAGGTAGACGGCAGAGGCGACCATGCTGAAGGCCACAAAGGCCAGCGCCGTCTGCAGGAAGGTCAGTCCCGCGAAATCATGCGCGGCCAGCATCGGGCCAAAGACCAGCAGGTTCTTCAGCCACTGATGCGGGCGCATGGCGCGCAAGGCCGCGCGCGCCCGCGCCGCGCTGCCGCCCCCCGGGGGCCCGATGTGTTCGGCCCCCGGTCGCATCGCCTGGACCCGCGCGCGCAGCGCCGGGCCGGCGCCGACGGTGATCGCCCCGGCCGTGTCCTGCCAGACCGGCAGGTCCTTTACGCTGTCGCCGGCATAGATCACCCGCTCGCCGCCATATTTGGCCCGCAACAGCGCCGCCTTGGCCGCGCCGGACAGGTTGGTCTGCCCGTCAGAGGCATGCACCGCATCGAACAGCCCCAGATGGTCGGCCACGGCCTGGGCATGGCGGCGGTCGGCGGCGGTGACCAGCACGGTGATCTGCCCTTCGGCGCGCGCCCGGCGCAGGCGGTCCAGCATCGCGTCGTTATAGGGCAGGGCGGCCGGGTCCACCGGCGCCATCGCGGCGATGCGCTCCTTCAGCGCCGCCTTGCCGCGCAACAGCGCCGTGGCGGCCAGAAAAGGGGTGCGCCAGTCGCGTGCGAAAGCGGCCCAGAACCCTTCCAGCAGCATGTCGCTGCGGATCAGGGTGCCGTCCAGATCGACGGCGAACACCGTTCCGGCCTTGTTGTCGTCCCGCATGCCTGCCTGTCTGTCAGGGGTTGCCACTCAGGCAAGCTGGCACCCCGCCCGGGACATGGCAAGGTCAAACAGCGGCGGCGGCGGGGCAATCGGGGGGTGATTTGATGGTGCGGGCGGCTTATCCCAGCCGCTGCCGCAGGGGGGCAACCGGCGCGGCGCGGATGCGGCCGTCGGCACCGGGCACGAAGACGCCCCGGGTCTCGAACCCGTCGAGCACCAGCCGGTCGCCGATCAGCGCGCGATAATTCACCCGGAAGCTGCGTTCCGACCAGTCGATCGATTCCAGCACCATCGCCAGCCGGTCGCCATCGACGGCGGGGCTGCGAAACCGCATCCCCACTTCCATCAACCCTAGCCCGCGTGCGCCCAGTTCGGCGCATAGCGACCGGTGGCCCGGCCCGTGGTCGCGCAGGTAGCCGTGAAAGGTGGCATCGGTCCAGTCGCAGAAATTGGGGTAATAGACGATCCCCGCCGGGTCGCAATCGCCGAAGGAGACCGTGTGTTCGTAGACATAAAGGCTCATCCCGGCCCCTTTCGCGGTTCACTTTGCCGGCTGCGCTTCTGCACCAGCCGGCGAGCATTGTCACGCCGGCGCGCCGCCGGGCGCTGGCCGTGGCGGCCTTCTGCCGGCGCAAGGGCTGTTCACCGTCAGACCGTCGCGGGGGCTTTCGGTCATGTGCGGCGGCGTGGCGCCGGGTTGCCCTGCGTCGCGGCTTCCTCTGCCACCGCTGCCGGGCGTTGCAACGGGCTGGCCGGCACGCCGGCGACCTTGCCCAACAGCCGCCGCAACTGCTGGCGTTCCCGCTCGGTCAGCACGGCGACCGACAGGTCCTCCTGCAAGGCGATCAGGCGCTGCAGATCGCGCATCAGTGCCATGCCCGCATCGGTCAGGCGCAACTCTATCGAACGGCGGTCATAGGCCGGCTGGTGGCGCCGCACCAGGCCGCGCGCTTCCAGCCCCTTAAGCATTTTCGTCGTGTGGGCCAGCTTTATCGACAGCGCATCGGCCAGCATGCCGTGCCTGATGCCGGGGTTGTGGCCGATCAGGATCAGCGCCGACATTGCCCCCAGCCGCAGATCCTGCCCTTCCATCGCCTTGTAGAAATGCTCGAAGACCCGCAGCTGCGCCAGCCGCAGCAGGAATCCCGTGGCCTGTTCCAGCCCGCCGTAATCGACATCCTGCAAGGTGATGGGGTCAGGTCTGTCCATGCTTTTCTGTCTCCTGCGTGGCGGCCGACCGGTAAACACGGACAACGCCTTGCGGCAAGCGTGGAAAAGCCGAAAGCCAACGGCCCGGCAATCCTGACCAACCCCCGCAGCCTAATCCAGAATAGTTTGCGCAGAAAGTAATTTCGTCGGATTGCATGTCTCGACGCGCGAGGCTGCCGCCACCGCCCCGGCATGCCGCGCCCTTGCCCTTAGCCCACCCGTATCAGCACCGCCATGGCCGAATCGCCCGCCGCGCAGCCCTGAAACAGGCCGATGCCGCCGCCGCGCATCTCCAGTTCCTCGATCATCTCGATCACCCCGCGCAGCGCCGTGGCGGCATGCGGATGGCCCCAGATCAGCGACGAGCCGAAATTGTTCATCCCCCGGCAGTCCAGCCCAAAGGCGCGGGCAAAGGCGATATCGTTGACGGCAAAGGGATTGTGCGACTTGAAGACCGCCACATCGCCGATCCCGATGCCGGCCTGGTCAAGCGCCCGGCGGGTGGCGCGGATCGGCGCGGCGGGCATGAAGCCCTTGTCCTCGCGCCCCTGGCCAAAGGCCAGCACGCCCACCGTCGGCGCGCCAGCGGGCGCCAGATCGCGCGCTTCCTCGGCGCTGGCGGTCAGGATCATCGCGGCGTTGCCGTCGGCGGGGTGGGTCTGGCCGGCAAAGGTGACGCTGCCGCCCTCGCGCACCGGGCGCAGGCCGGCCAGCTTTTCGGCGCTGGTCGGATAGACGCCCTGATCGCCCTCGATCTGCCTGACCGTCTTGCGCAACCGCGCATCCGGCACGTCGAAACGCGCGGCCATGTAGCGGGTCTGGAAGGCACGGCCGTCGGCCTGCGCATCGGCGTATTGCGCGTGTCGGTGCAACACCAGTTCATGCTGCTCGGCGGTGTCGATGCCTTCGCGCCGGGCCACGTTCTCGGCCGTGTCGACCATGGCGCAGCGGGCATGCGGGTCGTCGTTGAAATTGTCCAGCACCACGTTTTCCGCCGCACCGGTGCCGCCCGGCCCCTCGGGCGCCGGGTAATAGACATGCGGCCCGTTCGAGGTGCGGTCGGCCCCGATGACCAGCGCCCGCCGCGCCCCGCCGGTGGCCATCTCGCCCGCCGCCGTGGCCATCAGCCGCACGCCGGTCGCGCAGGCCTGGCTGATGGTGGGGCCGGTCAGATGCGGCGCGCCCAGCATCGCGGTGACCCAGGGCAGGCCGTAGAAGCTTTGATGCTGGCCGATGGTCAGCCC
>SKNG01000278.1 GCA_007120685.1 Paracoccaceae bacterium
CCCGCCGCTTGCCGCCGCCGGCCGCAGGGACACAGACCCCGGCCGCGCCGCGCCTCCCGCCCCCTCTTTGCTCTTCAAATATCCTGGGGGGAGCCCGGCCCTGGCCGGGCGGGGGGCAAAGCCCCCCACGCACCCGGACGGGCCTATCGCATGCCGCCAGAACCGCCATTCCCTGCCGCGGAACAATGCGCTAGTTTCAGCGCCATGACGGCGGATATGGACTGGCATCTCGCACGCGCGCTTCTGCAATGGCAGGTTGAACTCGGCGCGACCGAGGCGATTGGCGATACTCCCGTGAACCGTCTGATACCCACGCCCTCCGACGCACAGCCCACCGCCCCCGTGCCGGCAACCGTCGCCCCCGCCGCTGCCCCCTTGCCCGCGCCGCTCGTCACCGTCGACCCCGTCGCCGAAGCCCGCCGCCTTGCCGCCGCTGCCGCCGACCTGCCCGCGCTGGCTGCCGCCCTTGCGGGTTTCCCGCATTGCGAACTCAGGCGCGGTGCGCGCAACTGCGTCTTCGCCGACGGCCAGGCGCAGGCCCGCGTCATGATCATCGGCGAGGCGCCAGGCAGTCAGGAGGACCGCATCGGCAAGCCATTCGTCGGCCCCGCCGGCCAGCTTCTGGACCGGATCTTCGCTGCCATCGGTCTGGCGCGCGACCACCCGGACCCGGCCCGCGCGCTCTACATCACCAACCCCATCCCTTGGCGTCCGCCCGGCAACCGCGAGCCCGCGCCGGACGAACTGGCCATGATGCGCCCCTTCCTGGAGCGCCATATCGTGCTGGCCCAGCCCGAGGTCCTGGTCCTGGTCGGCAACACCGCCTGTCAGGCGATACTGGGCGAGCGGGGCATCACCCGGCTGCGCGGGCGCTGGCATGACTGGCAGGGCCTGCCGGTGCTGCCGACCTTCCATCCCTCCAACCTCTTTCGCCGCCCCGAAAACAAGCGCGAGGTCTGGGCCGACATGCTGACCCTGCAAGCCCGTCTGCGCGAAAACCCCGCACCCTGAGTCCCGTCCCGCCTGCACCGACCGTCCCAGAGCACGTGACCGCCCATGACCGACATCCCCACCTTTTCGCTGCCCCGCCGGATCGACGATACCCGGCCCTTCGTCCCGGTCCGTTTCGCGGTCCTGACCGTCTCCGACACCCGCTGCCTGGCCGATGACCGATCCGGCGACACCCTGGCCCAGCGCATCACCGAGGCCGGCCACACGCTCGCCCAGCGCGCCATCCTGCCCGATGAGCGCGCGCAGATCGCCGCGCAACTGCGCGACTGGATCGCCGATCCCGGCATCGACGCGGTGCTGAGCACCGGCGGCACCGGCCTGACCGGGCGCGATGTCACGGTCGAGGCGCATCGCGATGTCTACGAGAAGGAGATAGACGCCTTCGCCACGCTCTTCACGCTGGTCTCGGCCACCAAGATCGGAACCTCGGCCATCCAGTCGCGCGCCTGCGCGGGCGTCGCGGGCGGCACCTATCTTTTCGCGCTGCCCGGCTCTACCGGGGCCTGCCGCGATGCCTGGGACGAAATTCTGGCCCCGCAGTTCGATTATCGCCACGGCCCCTGTAACTTTGTCGAGATCATGCCCCGTCTGGACGAACATATGCGACGGAAATAACCGCGCCTTGCGTTATATGCCGCATAAGCCGCGCAGCCCTCTGGATAGTTCATGCGATTTCTGACCCGCAGCCTGCTGGCCCTGTTCATCCTGTCGCTGGCGCTGGGGTTTCTGGGCATGGGCGCCATCACCCTGCGCCAGGCCATCGAAGAGCGCGCCGAGCGCGCCCAACCACCGCGCGTGCCGCGCGAGCGGGTGTTCACCGCGCGCGTTGTCCCGGTGCAGCCCGGCGCGGTGGCGCCAGAGATCGCGGCATTCGGCGAGGTGCGCGCGCGCCGGGTGCTGGAACTGCGCGCGCCGGTTTCGGCCCGGGTGGTGGCGCTGGCCGAGGGGGTGGAGAACGGCGCCCCCGTCGAAGCCGGGCAATGGCTGGTGCGGCTGGACCCGGCGGATGCCACCGCCACGCGCGATCTGGCGCGCAACGATCTGGCCCGCGCCGAGGCCGAGGCGCGCGATGCCGAGCGCGCGCTAGATCTGGCCCGCGCCGATCTGGCCGAGGCCGAGGCCCAGGCCGATCTGCGCCGCCGCGCGCTGGCCCGACGACAGACGCTGCTGGAACGCGGCGTGGGGTCCGAGGCCGTGATCGAGGAGGCGGAACTGGCGCTGGCTGCCGCGCGCGCCACCATCATTGCCCGTGCCCAGGCCGAGGCCCAGGCAGAGGCGCGGCTGGGCCAGGCCGAGACCGCGCTGGCGCGCCAGCGCATCGCGCTTGCCGATGCCGACCGGCGGCTGGCCGACACCGAACTCAGCGCCAGTTTTGACGGCGTGCTGGCCGATGTCGATGTCGTCGAGGGCGGCAATGTCGGCGTCAACGAGCGGCTGATGCGGGTGATCGACCCGCAGGCGCTGGAGGTGGCCTTCCGGCTTTCGACGGCGCAATATCTGCGGCTGGCGGGCGATGACGGCACCTTGCCGGCGCTGCCGGGCGAGGCCGCGCTGGATATCGGCGGCGTGCCGATCACCACGCCGGTGACGTTGACGCGCGCCAGCGCCACCGTGGATGACGGGCAGGCCGGGCGGCTGGTCTATGCCCGCATCGAGGCACCGCGCGGCTTTCGGCCCGGCGATTTCGTCACCATCCGCGTGGCCGAGCCAGCGCTGGAGGGTGTGGCGCTGTTGCCCGCCGCGGCGGTCGATGCCGATGGCGGCGTGCTGGTGCTGGGCGCGGATGACCGGCTGGAGGAAGCCCGCGTCCATGTGCTGCGCCGGCAGGGCGACAATGTGCTGGTGCGCGCCGGCGACGATCTGGCGGGGCGCGAGGTGGTGGCGGCGCGCGGGCCGCTGCTGGGTGCCGGCATCCGCGTGCGCCCGCAGCGCGATGCGCAGGCCGGCATCCCCGAGGCCGCCGATATGGTCTCGCTGGACCCCGAGCGCCGCGCGCGGCTGGTCGCGCAGGTGCAGGCCAATGCCCGCA
>SKNG01000493.1 GCA_007120685.1 Paracoccaceae bacterium
GCGAAAGTGCCAGCGCAGCGGCCAGCGCGACGATCAGCGCGGCGGCGCCAAGGCTGATCAGCAGGGCAAGGGTGGGGCGGTCCATGATGATGTCCAGTTTCAGGCGAGATCGAAGATCTCGCTGTCGATATGGCGGCGTGGCACGCCCATGGCGCGCAGCGCATGGGTGGCGGCATCGGTCATCGGCGCCGGGCCGCACAGCAGATGCGGCCAGTCGCGGCTCTCGGGCGGCAGGTGGCGGGTCAGAAGGGCGGCATCGATGCGCCCGGCCTCGCCCTCCCAGCCTTGCGGCGGGTCTTCCAGCACCAGAACCAGTGTCAGATCCAGATCGGCGCGCATCGCCTCCAGTTCCGTTCGAAAGGCGATATCGCCCTCGGACCCGTTGGCGTAGATCAGCACCACCGGCCGCCGGTCCCCGCGCGATTGCAGCGCATGCAGGTTCGACAGGATCGGCGTGATCCCCACCCCGCCGGCGATCATCACGAAGCCTGGCGCCCCGGGCTCCCTGTCCACCGAGAAGGCGCCAAAGGGGCCGTGCACGAAGGCCCGCGCGCCGGGCGGGGTGTGGATCAGCCGGGCAGTGTCGTCGCCCAGCGCCTTGATCGAGAACGACAGGTTCGGCCCACGTTCCGGGGCGGTGGAGATAGTGAACGGGTGTTCCTTCAGCGCGAAGGGCGAGCGGTCGATGGCCAGCCAGGCGAACTGCCCCGGCTTCCAGCGGTGCAGCGCCCGGCCCTCGGGCGCAAGCTCCAGCGTGTGCACGCCGCCGCCCTCGTCACGATTGGCCACCACACGCCAGGGGTTCCTTGCCTGCCACCATGGCACTGCCAGCCGCGTCCAGGCCAGCACCAGCACCCAGCCCAGCGTGACGCCCAGCCAAAGCGCCCGCTTGCCCGGATCGGCGGTGAAGCGACCGACCCCCAACACATGCGCCACCGCTGCGGCGAGGGCGAGGACGGCGAGGGCGATATGGAGCAGCCGCCAGTGCTCATAGGGCAGACCCATGGGTTTGCGGAGTTGCGCGGTGACGACCAGCAGCCCGAAGCACAGAAGCGCCAGCCGCCCGGCAGTCAAATCCCAATCCGCCTGCAGAGGATTGAGCACGCCGAGCGCTTGCTGGTGCCAGATGTAGAAGATGCCGAAATGCGCCAGCATCAGCGCCAGCGCCGCCCAGCTGAGATAGCGATGGGCCAGATAGACGATATCGGCGCCGAAGGGGTGGGTCAGCCAGCGCAGCCGCCCGGTCAGCGCGAATTGCAGCGCCGCCAGCGCCAGCGCGCCGAAACCGAGGCCGACCGAGAAGTCCCAGGCGAAGCCCTGCGAGGGCGGGCGCGCGCCGGTCATCAGCACCGCGAACGGCAGCACAAGCAGAACCGCGCCGAGCGCGATCAACCCCAGGGCTTGCAGGCGCACCAGCGGGGGCCGGTCGAGCGGGGCGGGCTTGTCGCCCGAGGGCGGGGAAAGGGTGTCGGACATGCGCACGCAACGTCTCCGGGGCGCTTCGGGTTCCCCTTTCCGCGCCCATTTTCCCCGCCTCTTGGCCGCGCCATTGCAAAGGCCAGGGATGCGGAATCGGTGGAACGGCTTGCACCTTCGTGCGTTATGACCTTCGGGGCCGCTATGCCCCGCAGAGGTGATGGCGCAAGGATCCTTCAGCATGACCGACACCGCGCAGCCGCGACCCGATCCCTATTGCGGCCCGGCGCCCGGGTCCGACACGCTGCTGACCGCATGGAACGGCGATGCGGCCCTGCTGGGCGCGCTGGCGCTGCTGGTGGGGCTGGGCTTCTGGCGGCTGCGCGCGGCCGAGGCGGGACGACGGCGGGCTTTCGGCGTCGCCTCGGGCGCGGCACTGATTGCCTTCGTCTCGCCGCTTTGCGCGCTGACCGTGGCGCTGTTTGCCGCGCGCGGGCTGCACCATCTGCTGGTGATCTTCGCGCTGGCCCCGGCGCTGGCCCTGGCCTTTCCGCTGCGCCCGGGCTGGGCAGGGGCCGGGTTCCTGACACTGTCGGCCGCGCTCTGGGCCTGGCATGTGCCGCTGATCTATGCCGCGGCCTGGGATCACGCTTCGGTCTACTGGGCGATGCAGGGCGCGCTGATCCTGCCCGCCTGGGCCTTCTGGAGCGGGGTTCTGAACCGCCCGCGTGAGCTTGGCGCGCAGCTTTCCGCCGGGCTGCAACTGGCCGGGCTGGCCGGGCAGATGGGGCTGATCGGCGCGATCCTGACCTTCGCGCCGCGCATCCTTTATCCCGAGCATCTGGTCACCACCGCCGGTTTCGGGCTTGATCCGTTGCAGGATCAGCAGCTTGCCGGGCTGGTGATGTGGGTGCCCGGGATGGTGCCGCTGGCACTCGCCGCGGGCTGGCTGCTGCGCCGCGCCTGGGTCGAGGCCCAGAACGGGGACCAGAACGGGGCCGCGCAACGGGGCCCGGCATGATCGCGCTCACCAAGGCGGTCCATATCGCCGCGCTGGCGGTCTGGTGCGCGGGGCTTCTGGCGCTGCCGGTGATCCTGCAGGCCTACGGCCGCCGCCCCGAGACCCGGACCCAAGCCGGTTTCGCCGAGTTCCGCCTGCTGGCGCATCGCGCCTATATCGCGCTGATCACCCCCGCCGCCGTGATCGCCGTGGCCGCGGGAACCGCCTTGATCTTCATGGAGGGGCTGCGCGACGCCTGGTTGATGGCCAAGCTGGCCGCGGTGGCCGGGATGGTGCTGATCCATGCCTGGCTGGGCCATCTGATCGGCAAGTCGGGCGAAGGCGCGGGGCGCTACCGCCTGCCCTCGCCCCTGCCCGCGCTTGGCGCGCTGATCGTCCTGATGGCCGCCGTGCTGTGGCTGGTGCTGGCCAAGCCCGACCTTGCCCCGCTGGCCGAGCATCTGCCCGACTGGCTGCGTCAGCCGCTGGGACGCGAGCTGGACCCGGCGCTGGTGCCGATCTGATAATCGAAGACGAGCTTGCCGCCATGCCAACCCGTGACCCCCGTCAGCCCGGCCACGATCAGCGACAGAAGCAGCCCCAGCGGCAGCAC
>SKNG01000268.1 GCA_007120685.1 Paracoccaceae bacterium
CAAATGGGTGCGGATGGTCTCGATCAACTGGTCGGCGACGGTGTAGAGCGGGTTCAGGCTGGTCAGCGGGTCCTGGAACACCATGCCGATGCGCTTGCCCCGGATGCGGCGCATGCGCTCGATGGACAGGTTGTCGATCCGCTCGCCGCGCAGCCAGACCTCGCCCCCGGCAATACGGCCCGGGGGTTCGATCAGACCGATGATTGCGGCCCCGGTGATCGACTTGCCAGCGCCCGATTCACCGACCATGCCCAACACCTCGCCCTCCTTCAGGTCGAAGGACACGCGGTCGATGGCCCGCAACGTGCCCCGGCGAGTGGGAAACTCGACAATCAGGTCGCGGACGGAAAGCAGCGGTTCAGTCATTCGGCGCCACCTTTTCTTTCTTGGCGAACCTTGACGCGGGCACGAACCCGGCCCGTTCGGCCGTGCGGGGTGGGTGGATGGGCGCACGGCCGAGCAGGGCGGTTCGTGCCCGCAAACACAAGATCACGCAAGCCTCGCTTTGCCATCGTGCCTCGTCCCGTCACCGCAGCCTCGGGTTCAGCGCATCGCGCAGCCAATCGCCCAGCAGGTTGACCGCGAGCGCCAGCGCCAGCAGGGTCAGCGACGGGAACAGCAGGATCCACCACTCGCCAGAGAACAGGAAACCCTGCCCGATGCGGATCAGCGTGCCCAGGCTGGGCTGGGTCGGCGGCACGCCGACGCCCAGGAAGGACAGCGTCGCCTCCGCAATGATCGCCAGCGCCAGCCCGATGGTGGCGATCACCAGCACCGGCCCCATGACATTGGGCAGGATATGGCGGACCAGAATCTTGATCGGATGCGCGCCGATCACGCGCGCGGCCTGCACATATTCCTTGCTCTTTTCCACCATCGTCGCCCCGCGCACCACGCGCGCATATTGCACCCAGTCGGACAGGCCGATGGCCACGATCAGCACCCAGATCGCCATCGTCTCGCGCAGCGCCGGCGGGATGAAACCGCGCGCCACGCCGAAGATCAGCAGCGCGATCAGGATCGACGGGAAGGAAAGCTGCACATCGGCCACGCGCATAAGCAGGCTGTCCACCCAGCCCCCCCGCCAGCCGGCGATCAAGCCCAGCGTGATCCCCAGCACCATGGCGAACAGCACCGCCATGACGCCGACGAAAAGCGAGATGCGCGCCCCGTAGAGGATGGTGGAAAACACGTCCCGCCCCTGGTTGTCGGTGCCCAGCCAGTAAACATTGCCGGTAAAGGCATTGGGCTCCATCGGCGGGGTGAAGCCGTCCATCAGGTTCAGCTGCGACGGGTCATAGGGGTTGAAGGGCGCCAGCCAGGGCGCCAGCACCGCGGCCAGGACGATGATCAGCGATACCAGCGCGGCCAGAATCGCCACCGGCGAGGTGCGGAAGGAATAGGCGACATCGCTGTCCCACATCCTGTACAACCAGCCGCGGGGCTTCATCGCTTCGGGGTCGATCTTCGCCATGGCGTGCTCCCCTTCAATGCCGCGCGCTGGCGCGGTCGACGCGCAGGCGCGGATCGACGACGTAGTAAAGCAGGTCGACGATCAGGTTGATGACCACGAAGATCAGCGCGATCAGCATCAGATAGGCCGCCATCACCGGCACATCGACAAATTGGACCGAGCGGATGAACAGCGCCCCGACGCCGGGCCACTGGAACACCGTCTCGGTGATGATGGCGAAGGCGATGATCGAGCCCAGCTGCAGACCGGTGATGGTGATCACTGGCACCAGCGTGTTCTTCAGCGCGTGGCCGAAATGCACTGCCCGGTTGGACAGGCCCCGGGCGCGGGCGAACTTGATGTAATCGGTGCGCAGTACCTCCAGCATCTCGGCCCGCACCAGGCGCATGATCAGCGTCATCTGGTAAAGCCCCAGCGTGATCGCCGGCAGGATGATGGACCGCCGGCCGCTTTCCGTCAGCAGCCCGGTGCGCCACCAGTCGCCCAGCCAGACCACCTCGCCCCGGCCGAAACTGGGCAGCCATTGCAGTTCCACCGCGAAGATCCAGATCAGCAGCACGCCGATCAGGAAGGTGGGCAGCGACACCCCGATCAGCGACACGGTCATGATCCCGCTGGACAGCCAGCCGCGTCGGTTTAGCGCCGTATAGACACCCAGCGCCACGCCAAAGACGAAGGCGAAGAAGCCCGAAATCAGCGCCAGTTCCAGAGTTGCCGGCAGGCGCGACAGGATCAGTTCCATCACCGGTTGCTGCAGCCGGTAGGAAATGCCGAAATTGCCCTGCACCGCATTACCGATGAAACGCGCGAATTGCACAAGGAACGGATCGTTCAGCCCCAGCGCCTCGCGCAGGGCCTCGCGGTCGGCCATGGTGGCTTCCTGCCCGACCATAGAGCTGATCGGGTCGCCGACATAGCGGAACAGCGAGAACGACACCGCCGCCACAACCAGCATGACAAGCGCCGATTGCAGGATGCGGCGGATGATGAAGGCGAGCATGGGCGGCTTCCCGGCTGGCTGGCGGGCAGGGATTTCCTTGGGCACCCTGCTGACCCGAATGGCAGACGCCCGCGTGGTCAGGCCACGCGGGCGCCCATGTCAGGCCCGGGTCAGTTGTCGAAGGTGACCGTGGCCATGTTTGGCTGGTTTTCCGGATGCACGTCCAGATTGATCCCGTCGCGCATCGCATAGGCCAGCAACTGGTTGTGCACGTTCAGAAAGACGCGGTCCTCCATCACCTGATCCCAGATCGCCGCGATGGTGGCGTCACGGGCTTCCAGGTCGGTCTCGGTCGCCAGCGACTGGATCATCGCGTCCACTTCGGGGTTCGAATAGCGCGAACCGTTGAAGCTGCCGCGCCCGCCTTCCCGGGTATGCACCAGGAAGTCGAACACATAGGCCGAATCGAAGGTCGGCACGCCCCAGCCAAGCAGGTAGAAGTCGGTCTCCCAGCGTTCGATCAGCGGGAAGTGCAGCGACCGGGTCTGCGACACCAGGTTCACGTTCATGTTGATCCGGCCCAGCATGCCGACCAGCGCCTGGCAGATCG
>SKNG01000404.1 GCA_007120685.1 Paracoccaceae bacterium
AGATGCGCAGCTTGTAGCTCTGCCCCGTCGCCTCGGACGCCAGGGTCACATCGACCAGATTGGGCAGGAACCGGCGCTTGGTCTTGTTGTTGGCGTGGCTCACGTTGTTGCCCGACATCGGGCCCTTGCCGGTCAGTTCGCAGCGGCGCGACATCTCATCATCCTCATCTTGCACCCGAGCCAGCCTTGCAGCCAAGGAACCGGTCGGGCCTGTTAAACGGAAAACAGGCGCCGCCATGGCAGCGCCCGGAAAACTCGGGCGGGTCATAGGCGCTTTGGCGGGGCACGTCAAGTCGGTGACGACGTCGCCATGACGGGAAAGCCCCGCAGGCAAAGGCAGGTCTGCCCGGTGTCAAATCGCCTTGACAAGACTGGGCGATCGAAATATCCGACAAACTTGCTAGGAATTGCGTGGCCGGCCCGGAAAGCCGACCGCGCCAGGCAGGCGCTGACAGCGCGTTACCCGGATGTTCCTGCCCATCGCCGCATGCCGGCACCAAGCAGAAACGAAAGGACGCTCCCGATGACTTCGATTCGTAACGCCTTCCTTGCCCTCGCCGCAGCCGCTGCAACCGCCGCGCCGCTGCCCGCGCTGGCGGACTTGACGCTCTATTCCGGCCGGGGCGAGCCGCTGGTCGCGCCGCTCATCACCGCCTTCACCGCCGAGACCGGCATCCACGTCAATGTCCGTTACGCCGGCACCTCGGAACTGGCGATCCTCTTGCAGGAAGAGGGCGCGCGCAGCCCCGCCGATATCTTCTGGTCGCAGGATCCCGGTGCCATGGCCGCCGTCGCCGGCATGATGGCCCCGCTGCCCGAGGCGATCACCGACCGCGTGCCCGCTGCCTACCGCGCTGCAGACGGGCGCTGGGTGGCGACCTCGGGCCGCGGGCGGCTGATGGCGCGGTCCACCGAGCGGGTGGCCGATGACGCGCTGCCCGCTTCCCTGCTGGACCTTACCGGGCCGGAATGGAACGGCCGCATCGTATGGGCGCCCACCAACGGGTCGCTGCATGCCCATATCACCGCCATGCGCGTGACCATGGGCGAGGAGGCGGCGCGCGACTGGCTGACCGGCATCCGTGACAACAACCCCATCGCGGTGCGCAACAACACCGCCATCGTGCAGTCGATCCTGAATGGCGAGGGCGATATCGGCCTGACCAACAACTACTACATCAGCCGGGCCCTGGCACGTGATGCCGACGCGCCGATCTATCAGGCGCTGTTCGATGATGGCGACATCGGCAACCTGCTGCTGGCCGCGGCGGTGGGCGTGCTGGAAAGCTCCGACAACCAGGAAGAAGCGATGCGCTTCGTGGAGTTCCTGCTCAGCCCGGCGGCGCAGCAGTTCTTCGTCTCAGAGGTGCAGGAGTTCGAGGTGGTGCCGGGCGCGACCATCGCCACCGGGCGGATGCTGTCGCTGGATGAAGTGACCGAGGCCGCTCCGCCGGTGGACCTGAACGATCTGGGCGATCTGGAGGGCACGCTGAATATGCTGCGCGACCTCGATATCCTGTAGGACCCACATGAGCCTTGCCGGCAGCATGACAACCAGAACGGGCCGCCCCCTGCCTGTGGCCCGTATCGCCTTTTCGGTCATCGGTCTGGCCATCGGCGTGCTGATGATCCTGCCGCTGGTCTGGCTGGCGCTGCGCGCCTTCGAGGCCGACCTGGCCACCGTCCAGCGCCTGCTGATGCGCCCGCGCACGCAGATGCTGATGATCAACACCGCCTCGCTGGTGGCGACGGTTCTGGCGCTGTCCACGGTGATCGCGCTTCCGCTCGCCTGGCTGGTCAGCCGCACCGACCTGAAGGGGCGGCGGCTGGTCAACCTGCTGGCGGTGATCCCGCTGGCGGTGCCCGGGTATGTGATGGCCTATGCGCTGCTGGGCCTTTCCGGCACCGGCGGGTTCATGAACCAGGTCTTCGGTATCATGCTGCCGCGCCAGCACGGGCTGTGGGGGGCGACGCTGGCACTGTCGCTTTACTGCTTCCCCTATATCTACCTCAACCTGCGCGCGGCCTTCGCCGGCATGGACCAGAGCCTGGAAGAGGCCGCCCGCTCCCTCGGCGCCGGGAAATGGGAGGTGTTTCGCCGGGTCACCCTGCCGTTCCTGCTGCCGGCGCTGCTGGCCAGCTGGCTGGTGGTCGGGCTTTACACGGTGGGCGATTTCGGCGCCGTGGCGCTGATGCGGTTCGAGGTGTTCAGCTACGCCATATATCTGCAGTATTCCGCCGCCTTCGACCGCATTTATGCCGCCTGGCTGGCGCTGATCCTGATTGCCATCGCGCTGGTCTTCGTCTGGGGC
This sequence comes from Paracoccaceae bacterium, assembly GCA_007120685.1. Taxonomy (GTDB): domain Bacteria; phylum Pseudomonadota; class Alphaproteobacteria; order Rhodobacterales; family Rhodobacteraceae; genus Pararhodobacter. Next base: position 2,313 of record SKNG01000404.1, read on the forward strand.
GAAAGCCGCCTGCGCGAGGGGCGGCATTACGCGCGCACCGGGTCCGGCGCCGGGACGGGGCGTAAGCGGGTGCGGCTGGGGCTGGCCGGGCAGGTGGCGGGCTGGGGCTTCGTGGCGCTGGTGGTGATGGCCTCATTGGGCCTGCCGGTGGCGGTGCTGAGTTTCTGGATGCTGCGCATCCCCGATGTGGCGCAGGTGCTGCCGGACCTGACCCGCGCCTTCGGCCAGTCGCTGGGCGCGGCACTGCCGGCCGCGCTGCTGGCCGCCGCGATGGCCCTGCCGGTGGCAGCACTGGCGGTGCGCTACCCATCGCCGCTGTCCACCTTCGCCAACCGCATGGCCTTTGTCGGCTATGCCGTTCCGGCGCTGGCCTTCGCGCTGGCCTTCGTCTTCTTCTCGCTCAACGCCGCCCCCTTCCTCTATCAGACCTGGACGCTGCTGGTGCTGGCCTATGCGCTCAGTTTCCTGCCGCTGGCGCTGGGGCCGATCCGCTCGTCGCTCTACCTCGCCCGCCCCTCGGTGGAGGAAGCCGCCCGCGCGCTGGGCCACGGCCCGGTCAGCACCTTCGCCCGCGTCACCCTGCCGATGATCCGCCCGGGTGTCGTTGCCGGCATGGTGCTGGTCTTCGTCATCGCCATGAAGGAACTGCCCATCGCCTTCCTGCTGGCGCCCACCGGCTTCCGGTCGCTGGCGATCACCATGTTCTC
>SKNG01000218.1 GCA_007120685.1 Paracoccaceae bacterium
CATCGCGATGATCTTCTTCTCCAACCGCGACGCGATGACCGATCCGAATGTGCGCAAGGCCGCCGTGCATGCGGTGGACAAGCAGTTGATCATCGACCGGCTGCTGGATGGCTATGGCGTGGCGCTGCACACGCTGGAGACGCCAGATTACCTGGCCTTCGACCCGTCGATCGAGGTGGAATACAACCCTGATCTGGCGCGCGAATTGCTGGCGGAATCCGGCTATTCCACCGACAACCCGGCGCGCTTCACCATCCAGACCACACGCGGCTACAAACCCCGGGATTACGAGATGATCCAGGCCATCGTCGGCATGTGGCGCCGCGTCGGCATCGAGGCCGAGATCGAGGTCTACGAGGTCGCGCGCCATTTCGAGCTGCGCGCGGCGGGCGAACTGGCGCCGGCGGCGTTTTACAACTGGGGCAATTCGGTCGGTGATCCCACCACCTCGACCGGTTTTGCCATGTTCGGCCCCAGCCCGCATTCGGCCTGGGCCAGCGACGATCTGGACGCGATGATCGGCCCGCTGTGGGGCGAGGCGGACGAGGAGGCGCGCATCGCCGGCTGGAAGGAAGTCAGCCGCCATATCGCCGAAAACGCCTATGTGCTGCCGATCCTGCAATATGTGCAGCCGGTGGTGCATTCGGACCGCGTGAATGTGGTGCAGCATGCCTCTGGCGCGCTGCTGCCGCATCTGATGACCCGCGCCTGACGCGGCGCGCGGCGGGCCGGGCACGCGCCCCGGCTCGCCCCTTTTCCAGGCTCCCTTCATGTTTGCCAGACGTATCCTGACCCGGCTTGCCACCACGCTGGTCACGCTTCTTGGCGTGTCCATCGTGGTCTTCGTGGTCATCCGCGTGGTGCCCGGCAACCCCATCGCCATGATGCTGCCCCCCGGCGCCACGCAGGCCGATATCGAACGGCTGCAGGCGCTGTACGGGTTGGACCGGTCGATCCTGGAGCAGTATTTCATCTGGCTCTCCGGCGTGGTGCAGGGTGATTTCGGCACCTCCATCCAGACCCGTCAGCCGGTTCTGCAACTGGTCCTGCGCCGTCTGCCGGCGACGCTGGAACTGGCAATCATGGCGCTGGTCATCGCCGTGATCATCGGTGGCTTTCTGGCGCTTACCGGCACGCGGCTGCGCGGCACGGCCACCGAAGGCGCCATCGACGTGGGCAACGGCATGGCGCTGTCGGTGCCGGATTTCCTGTGGGGGCTGGTGCTGATCCTGCTCTTCGGCGTGCTCTGGCCGGTCTTCAACATCTCTGGCCGCGTCTCGCCGCAACTGGTGTCGGAATTCCACACCCGGTTCTTCCTGTTCGAATCCGTCCTGCGCCTGCGCTTCGACCTGTGGCTGGACCTGATGCGCCACATGCTGATGCCGGCCTTCGCGCTCGCCATCCCGCTGGCCGCGATCATCGGGCAGCTGCTGAAGCAAAGCCTGAAGGAGACGATGCATCTGGATTACGTGACGCTCGCCCGCACCAAGGGCTATGGCGAGAACCATGTGATTGTCCGCGAGGCGCTGCGCAATGCCATCCTGCCCACGCTGACCCTGATCGGCGTGCAATTCACCTTCCTGATCGGCGGCACGGTGATCATCGAACGGCTGTTCAGCTACGAGGGTCTGGGCAACATGGCCATCGACGCCGTCATCAACCGCGACCTGCCGCTGATCCAGGGCATCGTCATCGTCTTTGCGCTGCTCTTCACCCTGATCAACCTGATCGTGGACATGCTCTACGCCGTCCTGAACCCCCGGCTGCGTCATGGCTGACGCGCGCGGCATGGTGCGCCGCCGGCTGGGCCTGCGGCTGTGGCTGCCGGGCGCCTGGCTGGTGCTCTTGGCGCTGGCCGCCATCCTCGCCCCCTGGGTGGCCCCCCACAACCCGCTGGAGCAGGATCTCTTCACCTCCCGCCTGCCGCCCTTCTGGCTGCCGGGCGCGGAACCCGGCTACTGGCTGGGCACCGACAGTCTGGGCCGCGATGTGCTGTCCCGCATCATCCACGGCGCCCGCATTGCGCTGATCGTCGCGCTGATCGCCGGCACCGCCACCATGCTGATCGGCGCCACGCTGGGGCTGATCGCCGGCTATTATCGCGGCTGGGCCGATATGGTGATCTCGCGCCTGATCGATATCTGGATGGCCTTTCCGCCGGTCCTGTTCGCCATCCTGCTGATCGCTGTCCTTGGCACCGGGCTGACTTCGGTCATCATTGCCATCATCGTCATCGACTGGACGCGCTTTGCCCGCGTCGTGCGGGCCGAGGCGATGGCCCAGGGGGCGATGGATTATGTCGCTTCGGCCCGGGTGGCGGGGCAGCGGCGGCTGGGGATCATGCTGCGGGAAATCCTGCCCAATGTCCTGCCCACCATCGGCGTGCTGCTGACGCTGGAAATGGGCATCGCGGTGATCGTCGAGGCGATCCTGAGTTTCGTCAACCTTTCCGTGGCCACCGACGCGCCAACCTGGGGCGGGATGATCGCCGAGGGGCGTCAGGCCCTGTCGCGCAGCTGGTGGGTGCTGGTCTTCCCGCTGATCGCACTGTTCCTCACCGTCCTCTCCTTCAGCCAGCTTGGCGAGGGGTTGAAGGACCGTTTTGACCCGGTGCTGCGATGAGCGCGTACCTGTCCATCCGCAACCTTTCCGCCGTGTTGCAGGGCGTACCGAAAGGCACGCCGCGCCTGCTGCGCTCGGTCTCGCTGGACGTCGCGGCGGGCGAGGTGCGGGGGCTGGTGGGCGAATCCGGCGCCGGCAAGTCGATGATCGGCAAGGCGGTTCTGGGCATCCTGCCGCGCGCGGTGACGGTGCTGGAGGGGGAGGTCTGGCTGGACGGCGTGGATTTGCTGCGCCTGAAGCCGGCCGAGCGCCGCCGGCGGATCGGCGCCAGTGCCGCGCTGATCCCGCAGGACCCGATGACGGCGCTGAACCCCTCGCGCCGGATCGGGCCGCAGATCACCGACCGGCTGGTGGATATCCTGGGCTGGACGCGGGCGGGCGCCGATGCGCGGG
>SKNG01000177.1 GCA_007120685.1 Paracoccaceae bacterium
ATGTCGCCCAGATGGCTGCCGGGAAGGCCCAGCAGGTTGATATGCACGCGCACGAATGCCTCGGCCACGATATGCAGGCCCGAATCCGGCAACAGGTTGTGATTGTCCGGCACGCGGCCGAAGGTGGTGTTTTCCACCGGCAGCATCGCCAGATCGGCGGTGCCCTCGTGCACGGCGGCGATCACATCCTCGAAGGTGCGGCAGGGCAGGGCGGTCATGCCGGGGCGCGCGCTGACGCAGGCCTGGTGCGAATAGGCGCCGGGCTCCCCCTGAAAAGCGATTGTTCCGGTCATCCTCTGCCCCTCTTTCCGCCTCTGCCCGCGCTGTTTGTGCTAACAGGTCAATACGTCGCGCTAAGTATCGCTTGAATCTGCGGAGGGGAAGCGGGTAGAAGAGCGCGATTTCACCAATCCCCGGACGAGACGAGACATGTTCGACACGATGGTCATCACCAAGGCGGTTGCAGGGCTCTGCGCCGCGCTGCTTATCTTCATGCTCGGCAGATGGGTGGCCGATACGCTCTACATGCCCTATGGCCCCGCGCCGCAGGCCATCTTCATCGACCTGGGCCAGGATGATGACGTGGCCGAGGCCGAGCCGGAAGAAGAGATCGACGTGATGGAGATGTTCGCCCTGGCCGATGCCAGCGCCGGCGCCGGCCAGTGGCGCCAGTGCCGCGCCTGTCACCAGATGGAAGAGGGCGCGCATGGGGTCGGCCCGTCGCTGCACGGTATCCTGGGCCGCCAGATCGACGGTATCGACGGGTTCAACTACTCCGGCGCGCTGTCCGAGCATCTGGGCGAGGAATGGACGGTGGAGGCGCTGAACGCCTTCATCGAGAACCCGCGCGGTTCGGCACCCGGCACCACGATGAGCTTCAGCGGCATCCGCAACCTGCAGGACCGGCTGAACCTTATTGCCTGGATGGAAGCCGAAAGCCAGTAACTGGCAGGCGATTTGGGCATCGTCCCGCTGGGGCCGCGGCAAATGCCGGCGGCCCCCTTTCGTTTCAGCGCCTCACGCAATCGCCACTTGAACCCGAGGCCACGCTGGACTTACCTGCAGGGGGCCTAATTCCATGGAAGCACACCCCGGGCATCAGGAGCGTTGCATGACCCTTTGGACCGATCGCCGCGTATCCCCTCTGGCTGTTACCGATGCCGAACGGCGCCCGTTCCTGACCCGCCGGCAGGCGCTGGCCGGGTTGATGGCCGGCGCCGCCATCCCGGCGCTGGCCGGCCCGCTGCGCGCCGCGACCGATGGCACCGCCCTGGACCCGCAGATCGACAACCCCGACGAGATCATCCGCGCCCATGGCTATTCCTTTTTCGGTGATCTGAAATACCCGGCCGATTTCAGCCATTTCGACTATGTGAACCCGGACGCCCCGCGCGGCGGCGAGATCTCGGTCTGGGCGCCCGGCACCTTCGATTCGATGAACCCCTATACCCGCCGCGGCCGCGCGGGCCGGTTCTCCTGGTCCTTCTACGAGAGCTTGCTGGAAACCTCGGGCCCCTTCGGCGACAGCGCGCCGGCCGATGTGCATGGCGAAATCTACGGGCTGCTGGCCCATACGGTGGAATATCCCCGCTCAAAGGACTGGGTGATCTTCCACATGCGGCCCGAGGCGCGGTTTTCCGATGGCACGCCGGTTACCGCCCATGATGTGGTCTTCACCCATAACCTGTTCATCGAACAGGGCCTGCCCTCCTACGCGCAGGCCGTGGGCTTCCGCGTCACCGGGGCCGAGGCGCTGGACGATCACACCGTGCGCTTCACCTTCCGCGAAGGCATCTCGCGCCGGTCGCTGATCGACCAGGTGGGGGCGACGCCGGTGTTTCCGCGCCGCTGGTTCGAAGAGACCGGCGCGCGGCTGGACGAATCGCGGCTGGAAACCGCGCCGGGCTCTGGCCCCTATCTGCTGGACGGGTTCGAGATCAACCGCCGCATCACCTATCGCCGAAACCCCGATTACTGGGGCTGGCACCTGCCCAACAATCGCGGCCGGCACAATTTCGACGTGGTGCGGGTGGAATATTTCGCCGATGACACCGCCGCCTTCGAGGCCTTCCGCACCGGCGAATACACCATCCGGGTCGAGGGCAATTCGCGCCAATGGGCCACGGGTTTCGACTTTCCCGCCGTCCAGCGCGGCCATGTCATCCGTGCCGAGATCCCGGACGGCACGCCGCCCACGCCCACCGGCTTCGTCTTCAACCTCGCCCGGCCGCAGTTTGCCGAACGCCGGGTGCGCGAGGCGATTTCGCTGGCCTATAATTTCGAATGGACCAACGCGCAGTTCCAGCATTCCCTGATGGCGCAGCGGCATTCTTTCAGCCAGGGCACGCGGCTGGAGGCCCATGGCGAGCCCGAGGCCGCGGAACTGGCACTGCTGGAAAGCCTGGGCGATCTGGTGGCGCCGGAATTGCTGACCGAGCCGGTGGTGATGGCGCATAGCTCCTCGCTGGAAAGGCTGCAGGACCGGCGCAACCTGCGCCGCGCCAACCGGTTGCTGGAGGAAGCAGGCTGGGTGGTCGGCGATGACGGGGTGCGCCGCAACGGCGGTGGCGAGGTGCTGCGCATCCGGCTGCCCTACCCGAACTCGGTTTCCTCGACGCTCGATTCGGTGATCGAGACCTTCATCCAGAACCTGCAGCAGATGGGCATCGATGCCGTGGCCCAGCGCATCGACCCGGCGCAATACACCCTGCGTTCGCGCGAGCGCGACTATGACATGGTGTTTGATCAGTATGTCGCCTTTCTGGACGTGGGCACCGGCCTGTTGCAGCGCTTCGGGATCGAGGCGGCGGATGATGTCTTCAACCCTGCCGGGCTGCGCAGCGAACTGGTCGATGCGGTGATCAACATCGCGCTGATGGCCCCGGGGCCGGATGAACGCGACGTGGCGCTGCGGGTGCTGGACCGGGTGCTGCGCTGGGAACGCTTCATCGTGCCGGTCTGGTACAACCCCAATATCTGGATCGCCTACTGGAACCAGTATCAGCACCCCGAGG
>SKNG01000277.1 GCA_007120685.1 Paracoccaceae bacterium
AGGCCCGGGTCAGTCGGCGCGGCGCGGCTGACGCTCGCCGCGCTGCCCGGCCCCGCGCTCGGCCCGCCGCTCGGCGCGCTCCTGCCAGCGTTCCTGCGCGGCGGCCAGTTCTTCGGGCGAGATCGCCCCATCGCCATCCGTGTCGATCCGCGTGAAACTGCGCTCTGCCCATTCCTCTACCGAGGCGGGGCGGCCCATACGGTGCATCCGGCCCTCGCCGCCGCCATGCCCCTCACGGCGCTGCCACCCGCCGCGTCGCGCGCCTTGCTCGCGGCTGCGCCCGCTCCATTCCGCCATGCGGCGCTCCTGCAGGGCCGTCAGCCCGGCGGCCAGTTCCTCGCGTGTCAGAACCCCGTCGTCATCGGCATCGCCGGCCTGGAAAATCGCCTCGACCCGGGCCTCGATCCGCTGCGCGCGGCGCGCTTCGCGCCGTTCCAACATGTAGGCGGTCCATTCCTCAAGCGTGATGCGGCCGTCGCCATCGCGGTCGATTTCGGCGAAGTCCGCCTGCGGCAGGGCGGGGCTGCGAGGCATGCCGGCGTCGTTGCGCGCCAGCGCGGGCGCCGCGGCCAGAGCCAGGGCAAGGGCGGCAAGGGTAATCTTCTGCATCGGTCTCTCCCATCGTGCCCGCTTTGGGGCGTTTCCATCAGGCTGGCAGCGCGCGGCCTTGCCGCCTGCCATCGGTAGTGAAACGGCGCGCCCCGGCGTTTCCGTCGCGCGTTGCGCCCCACATGGGCGCAGCGGCGCGCTTGACCTTGCCGGGCACATCCCTATCGTGCCCCAGAGCCTGAACCGGAGCCAGAAATGGTCGATTTTCCCCACGCGCCCCCGCCCCCGGACGACCGGCCCCTGCGCCCGGCGCTGATTGCCGGCTGGCAGCGGCGCTGCCCGGCCTGCGGCGAGGGCGCGATGATGGCGGGCTATCTGCGCGTGGCCGATGCCTGCCCGCATTGCGGCGAGGCGCTGCACCACCACCGCGCCGATGACGGGCCGGCCTATCTGACCATCCTGGTAGTGGGCAAGCTGGCGATGGCGGTCTATCTGGCGGTGTTCCTGGCCTTTCAGCCGCCGCCCCTGGTGATGATCGCGCTCTGCTGGTCGGTGGCGCTGGCCATGGCGCTTTTTCTGCTGCCGCGCTTCAAGGGCTCGCTGGTGGCGCTGCAATGGTCGCGCCGGATGCACGGTTTCGACGACGACCCGGCGGGGCCGCGATGAGCACGCCGCCCGCCCCCGCCGCCGGCCCGGATGCGCGCGGCGACCCTGATGACCATGGCCACCGCATGCCGATCCGCGATGCCGCAACCATCGTGCTGGTGCGCGACACCGGCAGCGACAATCCGCGCGTGCTGATGGGCCAGCGCGGGGCGGGTGCGGCCTTCATGCCCAACAAGTTCGTCTTTCCCGGCGGCGCCATCGACCCCGACGACAGCCTGATCACGCTGGCCGAACCGCTGGAGGCGGCCGAACGCCGGCGCCTGCTGCATCAGCCGGTGACCGAGGCCGCGCCGCCGCCCGAGGCGATGATCGCCGCCGCCATCCGCGAGCTGTGGGAAGAGGCCGGGCTGATGCTGGCCGTGCCCGGCGCCTGGGAAGGCCCTCTGCCCGATGACTGGGCGCGCTTTGCCGAGGCCGCGCGCCGGCCCAGCCCGCGGGGCCTGCGCTATCTGTTCCGCGCCATCACGCCGCCGGGGCGTACGCGGCGCTTCGATGCGCGGTTCTTTCTGGCCGATGCCGGGGCGATCGAGGCCGACCTCGATGATTTCTCGCATGCCTGCGAGGAGTTGAGCCATCTGCACTGGATCGGCCTGGACGAGGCGCGGCGGCTGGATCTGCCCTTCGTCACCGAAGTGGTGCTGGCCGAGGCGGCGGCGGTGCTGCGCGAAGGGCGGCTGGAGAGCGTGCCTTTCTTCGATAATGCCGGCCCGATGGCGACCTTCCGGCGCATCGACTGACCGGCAGGTGGGGGCGCTGCCCCCCGTCGGCTGCGCCGACTCCCCCCGGGATATTTGAGGAGCAAAGAGGGGGCGGGCGGTTTTCCCTTGCCTTAAGGCCGGGGTTCGGGGTTTGCCTGTGGCAGGGCAGGAAAGGTCGAGCGGGTCTTGGACAGGGGCGATCAGCGCGGGACGATGCGGCGGCGGGTGTTCTACCTGCCCGGCTTTGACCCGGCGGTGCCGCGGCGTTACCGCGAGCTTTACCGGCGCGAAGGCGCGCGGCAGGCGGCGATTTCGGGCTACGGGCTGGAGATGGGGCCGGCGCCAGCGGGCGCGGCGGGCTATGGCTGGACGGTGCGACTGACCGAGGCGGACGGCATGGCGAGCGCTGCCCATGTGAGCGTGCTGGACTGGCACGATCTGGTGCAGGGTGCGATGCGGCATGGGCCCTGGGGGATCCACGCGTTGCTGTGGCGGACGCACCGGATTTTCTTTTCAACCGGCGCGATGGTCCGGCTGTTCCGGCTGCGGCCGGGCCCGATGATGGCCTCGGTCTATGTCACGGCCGTGATGGTGCTGCAGAGTGCGCTGGCATTGGGGTTGGCCGCTGCCTTGCTGGCCGGCACGGCGGCGCTGGGCGGGGGCTGGTGGTATCTGCCGGGGTTGTTGACCGGGGCGGCGGCGGCACATGGGGTGATGCGGTTCTTCCGGCGGCGTGACGGGCGGCTGATGGCGCATTACATGCTGCAGGACTTTGCCTATAGCGTGGCGGGTTGCGGTGCCTGGGATGCGGCAACCGAGGCCCGCCTGGATGCCTTTGCCGGGACGATCCGCGCCGCTCTGGCCGAGGACTGGGACGAAGTGCTGCTGGTCGCCCATTCGACTGGCTGCTCGCTCGCCGTGTCGGTCATGGGCCGGGTGTTGCGCGGCGGGGTGCCCGAGCGTGCACCGCCGCTGGCGCTGATGACACTGGGCCATCTGATCCCGCTGCACGGCTTCATGCCGCGCGCTGACGGGTTCCGGCGCGACCTGCGCGATCTGGCAGCCGATCCGCGCCTTTTCTGGCTGGATGTGACCGCAAA
>SKNG01000151.1 GCA_007120685.1 Paracoccaceae bacterium
CGGCATGATCACGGCGCGCGAGCCCGTCGGCATGTTCATCTCCTGCGTCTTCCGCCCACGGGCGAAGGCGGCGCTGGAGGGCGATGTCGCGGGCGTGCTGGCCTCGAATGGCGAGGATATGGTGGCGGGCCGCGAAAAGGGGTTGTCGCCGGCGATGCTGGACAGGTTGATGCTGGATGAGGCTCGGGTTGCCGGGATCGCAGCGGGTTTGCGCGCCGTGGCGGCGCAGGATGATCCGGTTGGGGCGGTGCTGGCGGAATGGGAGCGGCCCAATGGCTTGCGCATCCGTCGGGTGCGGACGCCGCTGGGCGTGGTGGGGGTGATTTATGAGAGCCGCCCAAACGTGACCGCCGATGCCGGCGCGCTGTGCCTGAAGGCCGGCAATGCCGTGATCCTGCGCGGGGGGTCGGAGAGTTTTCATTCCTCGCGCGCGATTCATGCCGCCATGCTGGCCGGGTTGCGGGCGGCCGATCTGCCCGAGGATGCGATCCAGCTGGTGCCGGTGCGGGACCGGGCGGCGGTGGGCGAGATGCTGCGGGCGGTCGCGCATATCGACGTGATCGTGCCGCGCGGCGGCAAGGGGCTGGTGGGGCTGGTGCAGGCCGAGGCGCGGGTGCCGGTCTTCGCGCATCTGGAGGGCATCTGCCATGTCTATCTGGACGCCGCCGCCGACCCCGAGAAGGCGCGCGCCGTGGTGCTGAACGCCAAGACCCGGCGCACCGGCATCTGCGGGGCGGCCGAATGCCTGCTGATCCATCGGGATCTTGTGGACGGCCTGGGTGCGCAGGTGATTGCCGATCTGGTCGGCGCCGGGGTGGAGGTGCGCGCGGGCGAGGGGCTGGCGCATCTGCCGGGGGTGGTGGCGGCCGCGCCGGAAGATTTCGGGCGCGAGTATCTGGACAGCATCATCGCTGCCGCCTTGGTCGATGACGTGGACGAGGCGATTGCGCATATCCGCCAGCACGGCTCGCAGCATACCGATGCCATCATCACCGAGGATGCAGGCGCCGCGGCGCGGTTCTTTCAGCGGGTGGACAGTGCCATCGTGATGCACAATGCCTCGACCCAGTTTGCCGATGGCGGCGAGTTCGGCATGGGCGCCGAGATCGGCATCGCCACCGGCAAGATGCACGCGCGGGGCCCGGTGGGGGCCGAGCAGCTGACCAGCTTCAAGTATCTGGTGACGGGCGACGGGACCGTCAGAAGCTGAGGTCGATCGCGGTTTCGGCAAGCGCCAGATCGAGGCGCCGATCGCTGGCTGCCAGCGCCGGCGGCACCAGAGCGAAATGCACCTGGGCCGGGGTCAGGCCGGGCAGCGGCGCGGCGGGATCGGAAAGGCTGCGCCACAGCGCGGCGTCGATCCGCATCCGCTCGGCGCATGCCGTGATCTGCCAATTGACCCCGCCAGCCCCGTTCCTGGCCTCGTCTTCGGCCCCGGCCAGCGTGACCTGCCCTCCCCAGGGCAGCGCGCTCTGGCAGCACAGCATCAACAGCGCGATCAGCCGCGCGTCGCTGCGCGGCAGGCTCTCTGGCAGGGCGGTTTCGATGCGGGGCGGCGCGGCAGGCAGGGCGGCATTCAGAAGCGCCGGCATGTCGCGCCCGGGCGTGTGCTGATCGGCGCGCGCGGCGCCAAAGGCCAGGCGAAAGAGGCGTAGCGTGGCCTGCGCCTGCGCGGTGCTTTGCGCCAGCAGCGCCAGTTCCGGCGAGGGCGCCTGCACCATCTCCAGCAGCTCTACCCCATTGCCGATGGCGCCAAGAGGGTTGACAAGGTCATGGCAGATGCGCGAGCCGATCAGCGCGGCCAGATCGGCGGGGGGCGTGGTGGTCATGACGCTGCCCCGAGCGTGAGCGGCAAAGGGAGAGATGCGATGTTGCTGGAACCCGGCATGCTGGTGCGCCACCCCGAGCGGCCGGACTGGGGCCGGGGCCAGGTGCAATCGGTGATCGGCCCGCGGGTGACGGTGAATTTCGAGGAAGCGGGCAAGGTGGTGCTGGACACGCGGGTGGTGGCGCTGGAATGGGTGATCGAACCGGAATGACGGGCCATGGCGGGCAGGCTAGGCCGCAACCGCGCGTTTCGTCAAGGCCGCGGGTTCCCGCCCGGCGTGTAGCGGCGGCCGGGCGGGGGGAGGCATGAACGGCGGGGGCAGGACGGCGGATCAGGCACCGGGTGCGGCGGGGCTGATGACCCGGCTGGCGCGGGATGCGGGTGATATCCGCGCCGCGCAGCGGCTGCGCTACCGGGTTTTCGTGCAGGAGATGGGCGCGCAAGGGCCGGGGGTCGACCATGCGGCGGGGCTGGAGTGTGACCCGGACGATGCCGGTTTCGACCATCTGCTGCTGATCGACCAGCGCCGCGACCCGGCCGCGCTGGAGCATGTGGTCGGGGTTTACCGGCTGTTGCCGCAGGAAAAGGCGGCGGCGCTGGGGCGGTTCTATTGCGATGGCGAGTATGATCTGGACCCGCTGCGCCGCTCTGGCCGGCGGCTGGTGGAACTCAGCCGGTCCTGCGTGCATCCCGATTACCGGCGCGGGGCGGCGGTGCTGTACCTGTGGCAGGGGCTGGCCGATTACGTGCTGGCGCGCGAGATCGAGATCATGTTCGGCGTGGCCTCCTTCCTTGGCACCGATCCCGCGCGCCATGCACAGGCGCTGAGCCTGTTGCATCACCGCCATCTGGCGCCCCCGGCGCTGCGCCCGCGCGCGCTGCCGGCGCATTTCCAGCCGATGGATCTGATCGCGCCCTCGGACATCGACGATGCCGCGGCGCAGGCGGCGATGCCGGCGCTGATCCGGGCCTATCTGCGGCTGGGCGGGTTTGTGGGCGAGGGGGCGTTTGTCGACCACGCGTTCAACACCACCGATGTCTGCCTGGTGATGGATACCGCCGCGATGTCGCAGAAACATGCCGGTTTCTACCGCCGCAAGGCCGGGCGCCGGGCGGGCGATGGCACGGGGTGAGCCGCCCGCCGGCCGGGGCGGCTGGACCTCGCCCGAGGGCGAGCCGACGCC
>SKNG01000247.1 GCA_007120685.1 Paracoccaceae bacterium
CCGTAAAGGGCGTTGTAGGGCGCGGGCACCACATAGGGCCAGTGCGGCTTGATGTAGGAGAGATGGCAAAGCCATGGCCGCGCGGCGGTTTGCGGATCGTTCAGGAAATCCAGCGCGCGGGTGGTCAGCCAGGCGGTTTCGCTGTCTTCCTCGGCGATATTGGCGGGCAGGCGGGCGTTTTTCATCAGCCAGCCGGAGACCGTGCCGCCATCTTCGGCCAGCGCCGCGTTGGCATGGGTCAGCCAGGGGTTCGGCCCCGGATAGCCGCGCGCCTTCAGCCATTCGTTGTAGGGGGAGCGGCGGGTATCGTAGAACCCGTCCGGCCCTTCGGCCCATAGCCCGTCGTCGCGTTCCCAGATGTCGAAGCCGCATTCGGCCACCCGCGCGCCGATCACGCTGTCGGGCGCCAGGCCCAGCCGGGCCATGCCTTCGGCATCGGCCTGCATATGGGTCTTGCCGATCAGCCAACTGTCCATGCCGAGGCCGCGCAGATGGTCGCCCAGCGTGATCTCGCCCACCTTCAGCGGGAAGTTGTTCCAGGCCGCGCCGTGGGACTGCACATAGCGGCCGGTGTAGAAGCTCATCCGGCTGGCGCCGCAGACCGGCGATTGCACATAGGCGCGGCTGAACCGCACGCCCTTTGCGGCCAGCCGGTCCATGTTCGGGGTGCGCATGCCGGGATGGCCGGCGCAGGACAGGTAGTCGTGGCGCAACTGGTCATACATGATGAAAAGGATGTTGCGGATGGCACCCATGGCCGGCGATCCCCTGGCGTGATGGTTCTTGGTTGGCGGCGAGGCAGGGGGCTTTGCAGCAAGATGAGGGGGCGGGCGCGGCACGGCAGTAAGCGGCGCCGCGCCCGGGGGGCCTCGGTCAGCGCGAGCCTTCGGGGATCTCGATGCCGATTTCCTCATAGAAGCGCAGCGCACCGGGATGCAGGCGCATGCCCGCCGCCTGCACGGCGTAGTCCAGGGTGAGGTTGCGCAGCCAGGGTTGCGTCTCGCCCGCGGCCTCGGCCTGTTCCCAGAAGCTGCGGGTGATCAGATAGACCGTTTCCTCGTCCAGATCGGCGCGCACGGTCACGCCGACGGCCGCGCCATGGGTGTAGACATCCTCGGTATTGACCACGCCATCGCCATAGATCCCCGCCGGGATGACGCCGGGTTCGGCGCCCAGCCGCGTGGTCATTGCCTGGGCGGGTTCGCTGGCCGCGAAGGCATCGGCGCTCAGTCCCAGAAGCCGCAGCCGCACGGTGAGCGCGAGTTGTTCGACCTGCGGGAAGGGGGCGATGCCGCCATTGACGAAGACGTCGAACTGGCGGTCCTGGAAGCCCTGCAGCGCCGAGGACCAGGAGCCGCGCACATTCTCGTAATCCTCGCCCGCGCGCATGCCGGTCAGCCCCTCGACCCAGGCATGAGCCGAATTCCAGGCGCCACCGCCCGGCGGGCCAAGAAAGACCGAGCGGCCGCGGATGTCTTCCAGGCTCTCGATCCCCGAATCGGCATAGACGACATAGTGATACTGGCCGTAGGGGAACCAGAAGATCAGGTTCAGGTTCTCGGCCAGTTCGGGCGCCTCGGGCAGTTCCTGATACATGGCGCTGCCTTGGCGCATGAAGTGATAGATGATCGGCGAGGTCATCGACATGTCCAACTCGCCCGCCGCGACTTCCAACTGATGGCGGGTGGCGGCGCCGGTGGCATCGACCTGGATCCGGTACTGATCCTGCGCCTGGTTGACCAGCGTCGCCATGGTGGACATCACCAGATAGGCCGAGGACCCCGGCGCGATGGTGGCCATGCGCAGGGTTTCCTGGGCAGAGGCGGGGATGGCAAGCCCGGCCAGGCAGGCGCCGGCGAGGGCGCCTTTCAGAAGCGTTTTCATGTCTCTCCTCCTTGTTGATGAGCGGGTTGGGGCGGGCGCGCGAGACGGCGCAGCCCGTTGACGTTGAGGCCGATCAGCAGGCCGGCAGCGGCGAGGCCGGCGAGGGCGGCCAAGGGTTCTGGCACCAGCAGCGCCGCGGCGGCGGCAAGCCGGGCCAGACGCATGGGCCAGCCCAGCGCGCGGCCCTCCCAGCCGCCCAGCGCGGTGACGATCATCCAGGTGGCCATGATGAAGGCGCCCAGTGCCCAGGCCAGCCCGGTCAGGCTGAAGCCAGGCAGCACCAGCAACACATCGGGGTGATAGACGAAGAGAAAGGGAATGATGAACCCGGCAATCGCCAGCCGCAGCGCCGTGAAGCCGGTTTCCATCGGTCCCGCCCCGGCGATAGGCGCGGCGGCGAAGGCGGCCAGCGCCACCGGCGGGGTGATCACGCTGAGCACGCCGAAATAGACCACGAACAGGTGCGCCGACATCAGCGGCACGCCCAGCCGTTGCAGCGCCGGGCCCAGAACGATGGCGATCAGCAGATAGGCCGCGCCGGAGGGCACGCCCATGCCCATGATCAGGCAGGCGCCAGCCACCAGCAACAGCGCCATCAGGAGCGAGGTATCGGCCAGCGCCAGCACCCCTTCGGCAAAGCGAAGCCCCACGCCGGACATGTTGATCACGCCGATGACGAAGCCGATGGCCGCGACGATGATCATGATCGTTGCCGCCGTGCGCCCGGCATCGACCAGCGCCGCCCACCAGCGCGCAGGGCTGCGGAAGGCGGGAAAGAAGGCCAGCGACAGCACCACGGCCGTGGCCAGCGCGTAGAAGCCCGCGTTCTGCGCCGTGCGCCCGGTGGTCAGCACATAGATGATCACCCCAAGCGGCACCCAGAAGGCCAGGCTGCGCAGCCAGTCGATACCGGCGATGCGGGGCAGATCGGCGGTGCGCGGGGGGGCGATGCCCAGGCGGCGGGCCTCGACATACACGACGGCGAAGAGCGACAGGTAGTAGAGGATCGCCGGGATCAGCGCGGCGGTGATGATATGCAGATAGGGAATGCCGGTGACATCGGCCATCAGGAAGGCCACCACCCCCATCACCGGCGGCATGATCTGCCCGCCGGTCGAGGCCG
>SKNG01000162.1 GCA_007120685.1 Paracoccaceae bacterium
ATATAGCCCATCAGCTGCACGCGATAGACCAGGATCGACAGGATACCGACCAGCGGCACGGTAAAGAGGCACAGCATCACCAGATCGCCCCAGCTGGAGACTTCCAGCGCCGAAGCCTTGCGCGGTTTCTTGTGGGTGTCGGCCTTGGGCCCGTCGGTGATGGCGAACCAGTAGAAGACGCCATAAGCCGCGATCACCACGCCCGAGGTCGCCATCGCCCAGCGCCAGCCCTCCGGCCCGCCATAGATATGCAGCGCGATGGTGGGCAGCGTCATCGCCGCGGCGGCCGAACCGAAGTTGCCCCAGCCGGCGCCGAAGCCCTCGGCAAAGCCGATGGACCGCGGCGGGAACCACAGCGCGATCATGTGGATGGTCACCACGAAGCTGGCGCCGATGGACGACAGCACCAGGCGCGACATGAACAGCACCTCGCGCGTGTCGCCGAAGGCGAAGACCATGGTCGGGATCGCCATCAGCACCATCAGCACCGAGAACACCCGGCGCGGGCCATACCGGTCCAGCGCCATGCCGACGATGATGCGCGCGGGGATGGTCAGCGCGACATTGGCTATGGCGAAAAGGCGGATGTCGTCACGGGTCAGCCAGTCCACCGTGGCCAGCATCGAGCTGGCCAGCGGGGCCATGTTGAACCAGACGTAGAACGACATGAAAAAGGCGATCCAGGTCAGGTGAAGCGCCTTGATCTCGGCGTTCCTGAACCGGAACAGGTCACTGACTTTCATGGGGAATTTCCTGCAATCAGAGGGGCGCGCGTTTCAGGGTGATCGGATCATTCGGCGTGCGTGGGAATGATCAGCAGCGGGCAGTTCACCCGGCGGGCCAGAAAGGCGCTGGTCGAGCCGAAGGTCATGTGGTCGAACTCTTCGACCAGCGCATCCAGCCGCTTGGCGATGAAGCCCAGCGGCACCTTGTCGGGCTTGTGGCTGTGGCGCGCCATGACCAGCAGGTCGGGCTGCCTTTCGGCCACCGCGCGCAGGATCATCTTGCGCGCGTCGCCCTCGGCCAGCAGCACCTTGGCGGTCCAGCCCTCGGCCACCAGTTCGGCCGCCGCCGCCTCGGCGCCTTCCTTCTGGGCGCGATACTGGTCGTTGAACATGTCGTCGACGCCGGCAGTGCTGGAGCCCACATCCTCGACGACGGAAATCAGGGTCACATCGGGCTTGACCGGCGCGAACATCGTCTTGACCGTGTCCAGCGCGATCCGCGCATTGCGCGAGCTGTCATAGGCGAGCATCAGATCCATGGCATGTCCCTTGCACCGGTGGCGGGTTCGGCGACCCGCTTTCCAGCCCAGCAAGAGACATGGCGGCCGGCAGGGACTTGATCTGGATCAACTCTCGCCTCAATCGGCGCGGCAAAGCGACCGGATTTGCCGCCGGTCAACTGTTCCGTCGTAAGAAGCGATGTCACGACGTAACGGTTACGCGCTTGCAACCCGATGGATTCCGCGTCAACACACGACAAAAATCAAGCCTCGAATCGGAGAATGTCGCGATGCGCCCTCACGAACTGCCCGAGATTCGCCACCTGCCGCTGTTTCGCGACATGCTGCAGGCGAATTTCGAGGCATTGATGCACGGCGCCTATGCGCAAGCCTTTCCCGCCGGGCTGGAACTGATGCGGCAGGGCGATCCGGCCGATTTCCTGCATGTGGTGATGGAGGGCGCGGTGGAACTTTACGCCCATTGGGGCGGGCGCGAATGCACCATGGCGGTGGTCCGCCCGGTCGGCACCTTCATCCTGGCCGCCTGCATCAAGGACGCGCCCTATCTGATGTCGGCCCGGACGCTGGAACGCTCACGCATCATTCTGTTGCCATCCTCGGACCTGCGCGCGGTGTTTCGGCGCGACACCGAATTCGCGGTTTCGGTGATCCATGAACTGGCCGGCTGCTACCGGTCAGTCGTGCGCCACGCCAAGGGTCTGAAGCTGCGCACCTCGCGCGAGCGCATCGCCTCTTACCTGCTGCGTCAGTCCGCGCTGGCGGGGAATCTCGCCAGCTATGGCCTGCCGGTCGAGAAAAGACTGCTGGCCAGCTACCTGGGCATGACGCCTGAAAACCTGAGCCGCACGCTGAAGACGCTGGAGGCCGACGGGGTCAAGCTGGACGGCACCCGCGTCATCATCACCGACCGCGCGAAGCTTTCCGCCCTGGCCCAGCCCGACCGGCTGATCGACGGCCCCGACAGCGAGACACCGTCCGCCGGTGCAAGTTTGCCGCGTGTGCAGGGCGGTGATTGATTCCATGGGGACTGCCCGCACCCGCCCCCACAGGCCTGCCCGGCATCCAGACAGGCTCTCGCAAAGGTGCCGGGCTCAGGCGGGGATGGGTTGTTCGTCCCCGCGCAGCGCCGGTGTCACGCTTACTGTCGCTCGGCAATCACCGTGTTGATCGTCACCAAGATTCGGTGAAAACGGGACCGGCTTCGCCACGGCCGCCGCCGCATCAGTCTGCCGCTATCGTCATGCACCGACGCTCTCTTGGCCGTTTCGGCTTTCATACCGGCCGTTGTTCGGCCGCCGGCGGGCGCAGATCTCTTTTCGTAATCCTTGTGTAACCTTTTCCCGCACTGCGCGAACTGAAGTACAGGACCTCCGCGCGCACCGCGTTCGGTCGGCTTGGCCGGCTTGGAGGCGTAACCGCAACAGCGACCCGACAGAGAAAGAGGGACACCCGCATGGAACCGAAGCCTGACGCCTCCCCCGACACGCGGCACGCAACGCTTCTGGAGAAGTTGTCACGCAGCACGGCCTTCATTCCGCCGGCCATGATCGCTGCATTCGGCATCACCGCCGGACCCGCCCTTGTTGCAGGCTCTATCGGAGAAAATGGCGGCTACTTCATGGCGGCGTCGGCAGGCGAGGCGGAAGCCGAGGCCGAAGCCGAGGCCGAAGGTGAAGCCGAGGGTGAGGCGGAAGGCGAAGCGGAAGGTGACGCCGAAGGCGAAGCCGAGGGTGAAGCGGAAGGCGAGGC
>SKNG01000372.1 GCA_007120685.1 Paracoccaceae bacterium
CCGACCCCGAATGCCCCACGGTGCAATAAGCCCCCGGCACCACCTGCAGCATGTCGGCGAAATCCTCGGACCCCATGACCAGATCATCCTTGATCTGCGCCTGATCGCCGACCAGCGCGCGCGCCTCGGCGATCATCGCCTCCGACAGCGCGGCGTCGTTTTCCAGCACATCGAAGACATTGCGCATCGACAGCTCGATCTGCACGCCATGCCCCGTTGCCAGCCCGTCGCAAAGCGCCTGCATCCGCTCTGTCACCCGGTCAGCCAGATCGCGGTCGAAATAGCGCACCGTGCCGGCCAGCGTCGCCACTTCCGGGATAACGTTATAGGCCGCGCCGGCATGGATCTGGGTGACCGACAGCACGATGGGGCTGGTTGGCGGCACGTTGCGCGACACGATGGATTGAAACTGCCCCACCAGGTCCGAGGCGATCACCACCGCGTCGATCCCCGATTCCGGCATCGCCGCGTGACAGCCCTTTGCCGTCACCTTGATGTCGAAGAAATTCGCCCCCGCCATGGCCGGGCCGGGTTTCACGCCGATCTCGCCCGGCTTGTGGTAGGGCGAGTTGTGCATCCCGTAGATCTCGTCACAGGGGAAGCGGTCGAAGAGGCCATCGGCCAGCATCGCCCGGCCGCCGCCCAGCCCCTCTTCGGCGGGCTGGAAGATGAAGACGGCGGTGCCGGCGAAATCCCGTGTCTCGGCCAGATAACGGGCGGCGCCCAGCAGCATGGTGGTATGCGCGTCATGCCCGCAGGCATGCATCACGCCGGGTTTCTTCGACGCCCAGGGCAGGTTCGTCTGCTCATCAATCGGTAGCGCGTCCATGTCGGCGCGCAGCCCGATGCGGCGGCCCGGGCGCGCGCCTTGCAACACGCCCACCACGCCGGTCTTGCCGACGCCTTCATGCACCTCGATCCCCCATGAGCGCAGCTTTTCGGCCACGATCCCGCTGGTGCGGACCTCCTGAAACCCCAGTTCGGGGTTTTCGTGGAAATCGCGGCGGATGGCGGTCAGGTCTTCGGCGAAATCCTGGATGCGCTGGGGAATGGTCATGCTGTTCCTCCGTTGAAGGGTTGGCCCATGGCTTCCAGCCTTATGCCGGGGCGCAGGCGGGTCCAGGGCAGCAACGCGGGGCTGACCGCCATGGGGCCGGGCGCCGCGCAGACCAGCACGGCGCTGGCATGGGGCTGGAAATCGGCGCGGAAATGGTTGGAGCTTTTCACCACCAGGATCCTCTCGGCCTCCGGCGTGATGCCCAAGGAACGGAACTGCTCCCGGTCGGCCATCTGCGCCTTGGCCGAGGTCAGCGCGATACGCAGATCCCCCAGCCGCAGCGAGGCGGACGGGCCCATTTGCAGCACCCGCCCGCCATAGAACGGGCCGGGGGCGGGAAAGACGCCATCGGTCAGCCGTTCCACGGTGAATTCGGCCTCAAGCGGGCTGTCACCGGGCTGCGAGCGCCCGCCAAGCGCCAGCCGTATCTGCGCGCCCTCCCCCGCTGCGTGGGCGGCGCGGGCGGCGGCGGGGTCGAAGAAATTGCCCACCGCGCCGGGCGCGCCGGCCGCCAGCATGGCGCGCAGCATGCCGGTGGTGTCGCTGTTGGCGCCGGCGCCGGGGTTGTCCTGGGTGTCGGACAGCACGACCGGCAGGTTTGCCCCCCGCGCCAGGCGCAGCGCCTCGGTCACGCCTTCGCCCGGGGCATAGACGCGGCCGGTGAACTGCGGCTCGGCGGCCAGAACCGCGTCCATCATCGCGCGGGCGGCGGCATCGGCGCCAGGGCCATAGGCGAGCACGGACATGCCGCAATCGGGGAAGTCGGCGGCGGGAAAGCCCATGTTGAAGCTCATCGCCGTGACGCCTTGCGCCAGGTCTTCCAGCGTTGCGTAAAGCCCGCGCGCGGGTTCGGCCCAGGTCGATTGCCAGGCGATGGCCGACAGATAGGGCGCCTGCAGGAACGCCTTTTCCGGCCGCGCCCCACCCAGCATGCCCGCCAGCGCCTGCGCCGCGCGCGCGCCGGTCTGGGCCATATCCACATGCGGGTAGGTGCGGTAGCTTTCCAGCAGATCGGCCTGCGCCACCATCTGCGGCGTGACATTGGCGTGCAGGTCCAGCGACACCACCACCGGCACATCCGGGCCGATGCGGGCGCGCAGCGCGGCCAGAAGCGCGCCTTCGCCATCGTCCAGATGCTCGCAGACCATGGCGCCATGCAGGTCCAGAAACACCCCGTCCAGCGGGCCGGCGGCGGCGATGCGGTCGATCAGCTCGCCCGCGATCCGCTCAAAGGCCGCGCGCGTGACATGGGCCGAGGGCGAGGCCGCGCACCACAGCGTCGGCACCATGTCCCACCCCTCGGCCCGGCCGACCCTGATGGCCCCGGCGACGCCGGCATTGACCGGCGCCAGATCCGCGATGACCTCTTGCCCCCGCCGCACCGGCCCGTAGCCGGAACCGCCGTCAAAGGCCGCGTAGTCTGCCGGTGACGGGCCGAAAGTGTTGGTTTCATGCAGGAAACCACCGATGGCGATGCGCGGGGCGCGCGGTGCGGGCATGGGCTATCCCTCCAACCGGTTCAGCCCGCACCAACGGGCGATGAACAGCGCCAGCACCCGCGTCGCCTCGGCCACCGAGCCCAGATCCACCGCCTCGTCAAAGCCATGGATGTTGCGCGCGTTGGGGCCGAAGCAGAAGGACGGGATGCCGTAATAGAGCCCGTAGAAACGGGTGTCGGTCAGGGCGGTCATCTTGTGTTCCGGCAGCACGGCTTCAGGCCCCTGCACATCGCGCAGCGCGGCCTGCATCGTGTCCAGCCCCGGCTGCGCGTCCGCGCCCAGAACATAGCCTTCGGCCTGAAAGCCGTTCCAGACAACCTCGGGCGGGTTGTTCGACAGGAAGGGATGATCGCGCGCGGCCTCGGCCACGCAGCGCGCGATCTCTGCCTTGCAGTCATCCAGCGACCAGCCGGGCAGCAGCCCCATGCGGCAGTCCAC
>SKNG01000226.1 GCA_007120685.1 Paracoccaceae bacterium
ACCGCCTGCGCCCAGGTCGAACGCATCGCGGCGCTGCGCCTGAAGGCCATCCTGCCATGACCGCTACCTATGCCATCCCCTCGGGCGGCCTGCCCCCGCAATCGGCGCTGATGACCCAGCGCGCGGTCTTTACCGAGGCCTATGCGGTGATCCCCCGCGCCTGCGCCTCCGACATCACCGCCAGCCTGCTGCCCGGCTGGTCAGACACCCGCGCCTGGGTGCTCGCCCGCCCGCTGACCGGCTTTGCCGAAACCTTCAGCCAATACGCGATGGAGGTGCAGCCCGGCGGCGGCAGCGACCGCCCCGATGACGACCCCCAGGCCCAGCACGCGCTTTTCCTCTGCGCGGGCCACGCCACGCTGACCGTCGGCGGGGAAACCCACCCCCTGACCCCCGGCAGCTTCGCCTGGATCCCCCCTGCCACCGACTGGCAGCTTGCCGCCACCGGCACCGACCCGGCCCGCTTCCACTGGATCCGCAAGCGCTGGCAACCGGCGCCGGGCCTGACGCCGCCGCCCCCCTTCACCCTGAACGAACAGACCATCCCCCCCAGCCCGATGCCCGAAACCGAGGGGCGCTGGGCCACCACCCGCCTGATCGACCCCGCGGACCTGCGCCATGACATGCATGTCAACCTCGTCACCTTCCAGCCCGGTGGCACCATCCCCTTCGAGGAAACCCATGTCATGGAACACGGGATCGCCATCCTGCAGGGCAAGGGCGCCTACCGCCTGAACCGCGACTGGGTCGAGGTCGAAGCCGGCGATTTCCTCTGGCTGCGCGCCTTCTGCCCGCAGGCCTGCTACGCCGGCGGCCCCGAACCCTTCCGCTACCTGCTCTACAAGGACGTCAACCGCCACGCCCCCCTTACCCTCTCCCGCTGACCCGCCCTTTCATCTTGCCGGAAATACGCCACGGGGGGTCCGGGGGGCGTGAAGCCCCCCGGCCTCGCCACGCAGCCAAAGGCCAACCCATGCAGACCCTCCACCCCCAACCCCTCACCGCCCGGGCCTTCGCCCCCTACGGCGAGGTGCTGGAAGCCACGGGCGAGCCCGACAAGATCATCAACGACGGGCTGTGCGGCCGCTGGCACGACCGTGCCACGCTGAATTTCGGGGCCGAGACCACGCCCCCCGGCCGCGCCGGCATCTCGCTCTTCCTCGCCGAACCCCGCGCGCTGCCCTACCGCCTGACCCATCTGGAACGCCACCCTCTGGGCGCCCAGGCCTTCATTCCCATGCACGCGCATCCCTTCCTGGTCGTCGTCGCCCCGGACGAAGACGGCCAGCCCGGCGCCCCGCTCGCCTTCCTGACCAATGGCGCGCAGGGGGTGAACTACCGCCGCGGCACCTGGCACGGCGTGCTGACGCCGCTCGCCGGCCCCGGCCTCTTCGCCGTCATCGACCGTATCGGCGAGGGTCGCAACCTGCAGGAACACCACCTCACCGCCCCGCTGCTGATCACCGAACCCTGACCCGGTCCCAGCACCATGCCCGCCCCCCTCGGCACGCCAGAGCAATTGCGCGACCCCGACTGGCGCCCACCCCTGCCGCAGGCGGCGGCCTTGGGCATCCAGCATGTGCTGGCGATGTTCGTCTCGAACGTCGCGGTGGCGGTGATCCTGGCCACCGCCGCGGGCTTCGGCCCCGGATCGCCGCAGGATGCCGAGGGCCTGCCGGATCTGACCTATCTGATCCAACTCTCCATGCTCTTCGCCGGCGCGGCAACCCTGCTGCAAAGCCTCGGCGCCGGGCCGGTGGGCGCGCGGTTGCCCATCGTCCACGGCACCTCCTTCGCCTTCATCCCCATCATGCTGCCACTGGTCGCGGGCAAAGGGCCCTAGGGCATGGCCATCGTCACCGGCGGCGTGCTGGCGGGCGGGCTGTTCCATGTCGCGCTGGGCGCTGTCATCGGCCGCATCCGCTTTGCCCTGCCGCCGCTGGTCACCGGCACGGTGGTGCTGATGATCGGCCTGACGCTGCTGCCGGTCGGCATCCAGTATGCCGCCGGCGGCGCGGCGCTGGCGGGCACGGCCGACTATGGCGGCTGGGAAAGCTGGTCGATGGCGCTGGTGGTCCTCGGCGTCACCCTGGCGCTCAGCACGCTGGGCCGCGGTATCTGGGCGCTGGCGGCGGTGCTGGTTGGGCTGATCGCCGGCTGGGCCTATGCGCTGGCGCTGGGGGCGGTCAGCCTGGCCCCCGTCGCGCAGGCGGGCTGGCTGGCGCTGCCGGTGCCGCTGCGCTTCGGCGTCGAGTTTCAGCTCGCCGCCATCCTCGGCTTCTGCCTGATGGCGCTGGTCTCGGCGGTGGAGACGCTGGGCGATGTCTCCGGCGTCACCAAGACCGGCGCCGGGCGCGAACCCAGCGCGCGCGAGATCGCGGGCGTCATCTATGGCAATGGCGTGGCCACGCTGGCGGCGGGGGCTTTCGGCGGGCTGCCCAGCACCTCCTTCAGCCAGAACGTCGGACTGATCGCCATGACCGGGGTGATGAGCCGGCATGTGACGGCGCTGGGCGGGGTCTTCCTGGCGCTCTGCGGGCTGGTGCCGAAGATCGGCGCGCTGGTCGCCAGCCTGCCGATCCAGGTGCTGGGCGGCGCGGTGATCGTGATGTTCGGCATGGTCTGCGCGGCCGGTATCCGGCTTCTGGCCGATATCGCCTGGACCCGCCGCAACATGACCGTGCTGGCGCTGGCGCTGTCGATGGGGCTGGGGCTGCAGCAGGAGCCGGCGGCGTTGCAGCATCTGCCGGACCTGCCGCGCCTGCTTCTGGCCACCGGGCTGCTGCCCGCCGCGCTGATCGCCATCGTGCTGAACCTGATCCTGCCCGAGCGATGAGCCCGGCTCAGCCCATGCCAAGCTCGGCCAGGATCTCGGCGCGATGGGCGTCGCGGCCGGGCAAGGCCGCGGGCGTCGGGGCCGGCTGCCCGTCGAACCGCGGCGCAGGCGCGGGTTGCAGCGCCCCGCCCGCCTGCAGCCAGACCCCGCGCGCGGCCATATGCGCGTCCTGCGCCGCGCCGAAGGGGCTGAGCACCGGCGCCACGCAAGCGTCCGAGCCGGCAAAGAGCGCCGCCCAATGCGCCACCGGCTTTTCGGCGAAGATCACCGCCAGCCGCGCGGTGCAATCCGGCCAGCGGGACGGGTCATGCTGGCGGGCGAAATCGGGGTCGTCCTGCAGACCCATCAGCGTCAGGAAGGCGGCGTAGAACTTCGCCTCCAGGCACTGCACCGTCACATGCCCCCCGTCAGAGCAGGCATAGCTGCGCGAAAAATGCGGACCGTCCAGCATGCTGGCCCCGCGCGCCTCGACCAGTTGGCCAGTGGGCGCCATCGACATCAGAAGCGCCATCATATGCGCCGAGCCATCGACGATGGCGGCATCGACTACCGTGCCCTGCCCCGTGCGCCCGGCGCGCAAGAGCCCCGCCAGCATCCCGGCCACCAGATAGAGCGCCCCGCCGCCGATATCGCCCAGCAGGGTCGGCGGCGACAGCGGCGGCTGGCCGGGGGGCGAGGCATACCACAGCGCCCCGGACAGCGCGACATAGTTCAGGTCATGCCCGGCCTGCGGCGCGCGCGGGCCGTCCTGGCCCCAGCCGGTCATGCGGCCGTAGATCAGCCGCGGGTTCAGCGCGTGGCAGTCTGCCGGCCCCAGCCCAAGGCGTTCCATCACCCCCGGCCGCATCCCCTCTATCAGCCCGTCTGCCCGCGCGATCAGGGCGCGCACGACCGACAGATCGCCCGCATCTTTCATGTCCAGCGCGATGGTGCGCTTGCCCCGGTCCAGCAGGTTGCGCTCCGGCATGCCCGGCAGGCCCGGCCCGTCGGGGCGCTGCACCACCACCACCTCGGCGCCCAGATCGGCCAGCATCATGCCGGCAAAGGGCCCCGGCCCGATGCCCTCGATCTCGACGATCCGCACCCCGTCCAGCATGCGCCCGCTCATCCGCCCCTCCATTCGCCTCGCTCGGTCAGCACGTCGCGCAGCAGCGTCGGCCGGTCGGTCATCAGCCCGTCCACGCCCATATCCAGCAGCCGCACCATCTGATCGCGGTCATCGACCGTCCAGACATGCACCTGGATCCCCCGCGCATGCGCGGCGCAGACAAAACGCGGCGTCACCACCGGCACGCCGCGGAAATGCGTGGGCACCTGCGCGGCGTGAAAATCCAGCCCGCCCACCGGCAGCCCCCAGCCCGCCAGCCAAAGCCGCCCCGCGCCCAGATGCGCCGGCGACCAGCATAAGCCCGGCCCCAGCGCCGCGCGCAGCCCGGCGACGCGGGCGGGACTGAAAGAGCCCACGCAGACCCGCTCCAGCGCCCCCATTCGGCGGATCAGGTCGGCCAGCGGCACGACCGCGGCATCGGCCTTGACCTCGATATTGACGAACAGGCCCGGGTGTTCCTCCAGCAGCGCGGCCAGTGGCGGGATTTCGGCGCCGCCATGCGTGCGCAACGCGGCCAGCGTCTCGGCGTCCAACGACCCGATGGCGCGCGGATCGCCGGTCATGCGCTCCAGCGTCGGGTCATGATGGATCATCACCACTCCGTCGGTGGTGGCATGCACATCCAGTTCGACATGGCTGTAACCCAGGGCCACGGCATGGGCGAAGGCGGGCAGGGTGTTCTCCTCTGCCTCCAGCGCGCCGCCGCGATGGGCAAAGGCTATGGGGCGGGGATGATCCAGAAAGGGATGCGGGGCCGGGCGGGTCATGGCGGTATCATGCCGATCGCGCGGGCGCTGTCCAGACGGCTGTCTGGTGGAGGGCCGTTCCCGCCTTCGGCACTCATGGCGCCGGTGAGGCTTCCGGCGCGGCGGGCGCCGGCCGGCTCATCACCCGCCATATCATCGCCAGCAGCAGCAGATAGACCGGCGCGACGATCGCCGGAACCAGCGCCAGATCCGCCCCCTGCGGTGGCACCACGCCCCGCACCCCGGCCAGCGTGACATAGACGCCCCAGCCGCCGGCGATCCAGGCCAGCATCAGCATCAGCCCCTTTTCCAGCATGGTGGCGCGGGCCAGCAACCCGGCCGCGATCAGCGCCAGCCCGATACCGAAGATCGTCAGGTCATAGTCATAGCCATAGGGGCTTACCATCGGCGAGGCAAAGCAGCCCACGGCCAGCAGCGCCCTGGGCCTTGCCCCCCGCCACAGCGCCAACGGCACCGCCGCCAGTGCCGCCACGCCCAGCGCCGCCTGCGCCAGCGCGGCGGTCCCTGGCGGCACGCCCGCACGGTGCAGCGTGGCGTAGAGCGAGGCCATGCGATGCAGCCGGTAGCCGCCCTCCTGCAGGATCACCCCGGCCTCGGCCACCGCGCCGCGAAACGCGCCCCAGACCCAGGCGCCAAAGGCCAGCGTCGCCAGCGCCGACAGAACCGCTGCCACCGCCAGCGCCACGCCCAACACCGCCCAGCGCCGCTGGAGCAGCGCCACCAGCCCCAGCCCCAGCCCCAGATGCGGCTTGATCACCATCAGCCCCAGCGGCAGGCCCGCCAGCCCCCGGCGCGGTTGCGCGCTCAGGCTGGCCAGACAGAACCACCCCGCCAGCGCCCCCAGCAGAAAGCCGTTCTGCCCGATCATCGCCTGCACCGCCAGCACCGGCGCCAGCACCAACAGGACCGCCGTCAGATATCGCCCGGCCAGCCCGCGCAGCACCAGCACATAGGCCGCCAGCGTCAGCCCCGAAAACAGCATGAAGGCCTGGCCGCGTGGCAACAGCGGCAGGTATTGCATCAGCAGGTTGTAGGGGGGCGGATAGGTCCAGGTCATGAAGGTGTCGGTGCCCGTCATCTGCCGCTGCGCAGCCATCATGTCGGCCAGCCGGTAGGCTTCGGCCAGCCGGCCTTCGGCAATCAGCAGACCGGTGATGTAGAAGGCATCGAAATCGGTCAATGCGGCGACATCGGCCAGTTGCGGCGCACCGCTGGCAGAACCCCAGATCAGCAGACCCAGGATCGCCAGCAGGATCGCAGCCAGCAACGGGCTGGTTTCCGCCATCGGCCCGCCATCGCGTAGAATCCGGCCCAGCGCGCCGGCCGGGCGCCGGTCTCCTGTCTCGCGCATCGCTCACCGTCCCTTCCTGACCGGCGCCGACAAGCCCTTGCCCTGCAAGGGTGGCGCCCGGTTCGGCCTGCCTCGGACGCAGGCTAGCCGCGCCGCCCCTCTGCCGCAAGCGCCCTGCGCCGCGCGGGCATCAGCGCTTTTCTTCGCACCGCATCCGGGCTAACCATCGCAGCGAGGGAGACCCGCGCATGACCACCATTCTGGACCGTATCAAGGCCTACAAGCTCGCCAACGTCGCGCGCCTGAAGGCCGCCACACCCTTGGCCGAGATCGAGGCGCAAGCCGCCGCCGCCCCGCCCCCGCGCGGCTTTCACGCGGCCCTGAGCACGGCGCAGTCCACGGGCTACGGGCTGATCGGCGAGATCAAGAAGGCCAGCCCCTCCAAGGGTCTGATCCGCGCCGATTTCGACGTCCCGGCGCTGGCCAGCGCCTATGCCGAGGGCGGCGCCACCTGCCTGTCGGTGCTGACCGACGCGCCCAGCTTTCAGGGCGACGACGCCTATCTGGCTGCGGCCCGTGCGGCCTGCACGCTGCCGGTGCTGCGCAAGGATTTCCTCTACGACCCCTGGCAGGCGGTGCAGTCGCGCGCGCTGGGGGCGGATTGCATCCTGATCATCATGGCCTCGGTTTCCGATACGCAGGCGGCTGAACTGGAAGCCGCCGCGCGGGCCCAGGGCATGGACGCGCTGATCGAGGTGCATGACCGCACCGAACTGGACCGCGCGCTGGCCCTGCGCTCGCCCCTGATCGGCATCAACAACCGCAACCTGCATACGTTCGAGATCACGCTCGATGTGACCCGCCAGCTTGCCCCGCATGTGCCGAAAGACCGGCTTCTGATCTGCGAAAGCGGCCTCTTCACCCCGGCCGATCTGACCGAGATGGCGGGTGTGGGCGCGCGCAGCTTCCTGATCGGCGAAAGCCTGATGCGCCAGGCCGATGTGGCCGCCGCCACCCGCGCGCTGATCGGCACCCCAGTGCCGGCGGGGGGCTGAGCGATGGCGGGCCTCACCCATTTCGACGACCAGGGCCGCGCCCATATGGTCGATGTCGGCGCCAAGGAGGTGACCGCGCGGGTGGCCGTGGCCAGCGGCCATGTGCGGATGCGCCCCGAGACGCTCGCCCATGTCACCGCCGGCACGGCAAGGAAGGGCGATGTGCTGGGCGTGGCGCGGCTGGCCGGCATCATGGCGGCCAAGCGCACGGCCGACCTGATCCCGCTCTGCCATCCGTTGCCGCTGAGCCATGTCGCCGTCGACCTGACGCCTGACAGCACCCTGCCCGGCGTCCGCATCACGGCCGAGGTGCGCACGACCGGCAAGACGGGGGTGGAGATGGAGGCGCTGACCGCCGTCTCGGCTGCCGCGCTGACCGTCTATGACATGCTCAAGGCGGTAGAGAAATCCATGGAAATCGGCGCCATCGCCGTGGAACGCAAGGAAGGCGGCAAATCGGGTGCCTATGTCAGGGACGCGCCATGATTTCGGTCGATGAGGCACTGGCACAGGTCTTTGCGCTCTGCACGCCGCTGCCGTCAGAGCCGGTGCCGCTGGCCCAGGCGGCAGCGCGGGTGCTGCGCGCCCCGGCGCTGGCCGGGCGCGACCAGCCGCCCTTCGCGGCCGCCGCGATGGACGGCTATGCGCTTTGCGGCCCGGCCGATGCCGGCGCCACCCTGCGCGTGATCGGCGAGGCCGGCGCGGGCCACGGCTTTGACGGCGCTGTCGGCGCGGGCGCGGTGTTGCGCATCTTCACCGGCGCGCCCCTGCCCCCCGGCGCCGACCGGATCGTCATCCAGGAGGATGTGACCCGCCACGGCGACAGCATCACCCTCAACGAACCCGCGCAGGAGGCCCAACGCCACATCCGCCCCGCCGGCGCCGATTTCCGCGCCGGCGACCGGCTCAGCGCCCCGCGCCGGCTGCGGCCGGTGGATCTGGCGCTGCTGGCGGCGATGAATGTGGCCGAGGTCAGCGTCAGCCGCCGCCCCGTGGTGGCCCTGATCGCCACCGGCGACGAACTGGTGATGCCGGGCGAGGCGCCGGGGCCGGATCAGATCGTGGCCTCCAACGCCTTCGCGCTGAAGGCGATGGTCGAGGCCGAGGGCGCCGAGGCCCGCCTCCTGCCCATCGCCCGCGACACGGCCGATCACCTGCGCACCGTGCTGCAGATGGCGCAGGGGGCGGATGTGATCGTCACCATCGGCGGCGCGTCGGTCGGCGATCATGACCTTGTGGCGCCGGTGACGGCGGAACTGGGCGCCACACGGTCCTTCTACAAGATCGCCATGCGGCCCGGCAAACCGCTGATGGCGGGGCAGCTTTTCGATGCGCTGATGCTGGGCCTGCCAGGCAACCCGGTTTCGGCCATCGTCACGGCGCGGCTGTTCCTGATCCCGGCGCTGCGCGCCATGCTCGGCCTCGGCGCCCTGCCCCCGGCCACCCTGGGCGCGCGCCTCGCCTGCGACGTGCCGGCCAACGGCCCGCGCACCCATTACATGCGCGCGACGCTGGAACCCGAGGGGCTGATCCGTCCCTTCGGCAGCCAGGACAGTTCCCTTCTGGGCATCCTTGTCCGCGCCGATGCCCTGCTGATCCGCCCCAAGGGCGACCCCGCGCGCCCCGCCGGCACGCCGGTGCGCTACCTGCCGCTCTGACCCGCCCCCCCTCTTTGCTCTTCAAATATCCTGGGGGGAGTCCGGCGCAAGCCGGACGGGGGGCAAAGCCCCCCATTTCGACAGCAGCACGGAATAAACGGGTCACAAGGCGCCGCCGTGGCCATCACCCCTTCGCCGCACCTCGAGCCGATGCTGGCCGAATGGGCGCAGGCTTTCGGCGCGCGGAAGTATTTCGCCATCATGCGGCCGGGCCTGATCGCAGCCTGCACCTCGGCGGTCGGTTCGCCCATGATACGAGATCCGGCTGATTGGCTCGGGACGCATGGGCAACGAGGAAAAACGGGTTCTGTGATACGCCCGTTCGCACGCGCCTTCAAAGGCGCGCCCTCCCCCTGCCGCGTCTGCCGAAGCGATCAACCGGAAACGGTATGAGGGGGCTGGCGGTGTTGGCAATGGGCCGGGGCTGGTGTCAAAAGGGACTTTTTTGGGGCAGAGGCGAGTGCGAAGCCGCTCAAGGGCTGTTCAAACGCCGGCCATCAATCAGCCATCACACCTGCGCTTTGCCATACCCCGCCCCGCCCGCGCTTTCCACCACCAGCCGGTCTCCCCTTCCCAGCGTGAAGGCAGCCCGCGCCGGCAAGAGCTCGACCGACCCATCCGCCCGTTCCACCCGCGCCGCCGCCGGCCGCGGCGCCCCGCCCCCAAGCGCCCCGCGCGGAACCCGCCGGAACCGGTCGCCGCGCAGCGACACGGCGATCCCCTCCGCCAGCGCCAGATACACCCGCCGGATCCCGTCGCCGCCACGAAACCGCCCCGCTCCACCGGACCCGCGCCGCCGCTCGGCCACCAGCAACCTTAGCGGCGCCATCGCTTCCAGCGCCTCGCCCGGCATGTTCATGGCGTTGCCGACATCGGTGGAAATCCCCGCCGCGCCATCGCCTTCCCGCCCGCCCCCGGCGCCCCCGGCCACAATCTCGGTCACATGGAACCGCTCGCCATCCGCCCCCCGGCCCGAAAAGGCGATGACGAAGGACATGCCGCTATTCGCCGCCGGCCGCCGCCCCGGCGCGGCCTGCGAGAGCGCCGCCAGCACCGCCCCGGTGGTCACCCGCACCAACCCCATCCGCGCATTCACCGCCGCCGGCGGCGCGGCGTTGATGATCGCGCCTTCGGGCAGCACCATCCGCAACACCGTCAGCGTGCCGCCATTGCGCGGCGCCTCGGGCGGCAGCAGCGAAAACAGCCCGTGCACCAGCGCCGACAGCGGGCCGGAGGCCACGCAGTTGATCGGCGCTGCCACCTGCGCCGCGGTGCCGGTGAAATCGGCGACCATTTTGCCAGCCACCGGATCGACGCTGAGCGCCAGATGCACATCCACCGCCCCCAGCGCGGCCGAGGGGTCCAGCCCGTCCACCGCCCGGTGCACCCCCGGCGCCAGCCCGCGCAGCGCCGTCCGCGCCGCCGCCTCGCCTTCCGCCAACGCAGCCGCGCAGCCTTCCGCGAACCCCTCGGCCCCACGCTCGGCCACCAGCCGTTGCAGCATCGCCCCGGCATGGCCGGCCGCGGCGAGTTGCGCCATCAGATCGCCCCAGACCACGGCCGGCGCGCGGGAGTTGAGCGCAATCAGTCGCTTCGCCAGCGCCACCGGCTTGCCCCCGCGCATCACAGGCATGGGTGGCAGGCGCAGCCCCTCCTGGTAGATCTCCACCGCATCGGGCGGCACCGAGCCCGCGCGCATCCCGCCGATATCCTGATGGTGCAGGATGCTGACGGCATGGGCGACCATCTCCTTGCCGGCAAAGACGGGGCTTAGCACCACCAGATCCGGCAGATGGGTGCCGCCGTCGAAGGGATCGTTCATCACGAAGGCATCGCCGGGTTGCATGGTCCCGGGCAGGAAATCGCGCAGGATGGCAGCCACCGCGCCTGGCAGCGCCCCCAGCAGCAGCGGAATGGCGTCAGAGAGCGCCAGCAGCCTGCCCTCGGGCGTAAAGAGCGCCGAGGCCGCATCGGCGCCTTCCCGCACCACGGGCGAGACAGCAGTGCGGAACAGCACCTGCTGCATGGCCTGCGCGATCCCGTCCAGCCGGGGTTGCAGGGGGATGGCGGTGGCCGTGGCGCGGGCTGTCGGCGGGGCGGGGGCGGCCAGCGCGGGCGCGGCATCCAGCGGCAGATCGGGCAGCGCCGGCCCCTGATGCCAGCGATGCAGGGCAAAGGCATGGACGGCGCCCTGGCGATCCAGCCCATAGCGCTGCCCCCAGGCGGCGTTGAAGGCCTGCGCCAGATCGTCACCGGCATTGGGCCAGCCCGGCAGGTCGATATCCAGCGGATGCATGGCGGCCCCGGCGGCGGCCTCCAGCACCACGCGGGCGGGCGGCTCGGCGGGCGCTGCATCGGCCAGGGTCTGGGCGGCGATACTGTCCGAGGCCATCCCCAGCGCCAGGCTCTCCACCCGCGTCTCGCGCAGCGCCAGCAGCCCCAGCGCGCCGCCGCAGCCCGCCCCCGGCACCGCCAGCGGGTCCGGCATG
>SKNG01000255.1 GCA_007120685.1 Paracoccaceae bacterium
AAAAGGCGCCGCGCGGCATCCCGGGCCAGGGTGTCGATAACCGGCGGCGCGCTCACCCCGCCGCCCCCAGCCGCTGCCCCACGCCCTGCCGGTCCATCAGCGGGCGCCACCAGGCCTCGTTTGCCAGATACCAGGCGACGGTGCGGCGCAGCCCCTCTTCCAGCGTCACCGAGGGCCGCCAGCCCAGTTCGCTGCGGATCCGCGCGGGGTCGATGGCATAGCGCAGGTCATGGCCCGGGCGGTCGGGCACGAAGCTGATCAGCCGGTCATGAGGCGCGCCCTGCGGGTGCAATTCATCCATCAACGCGCAGATCATCTGCACCAGGTCGATGTTGCGCGCCTCGTTCTCGCCGCCGATATTGTAGCTGCGCCCGAGCGCGCCCTTTTCCAGCACCGTCAGCAGCGCCTCGGCGTGATCTTCCACAAAAAGCCAGTCGCGCACGTTCTCGCCCGCGCCGTAAACCGGGATCGGCCGGCCGTGCAGCGCCGCCAGGATCACGACGGGCACCAGCTTTTCGGGGAAATGATAGGGGCCGTAATTGTTGGAGCAGTTCGACAGCACCACCGGCAGCCCGAAGGTATGGTGCCAGGCGCGCACCAGATGGTCGCTGGCGGCCTTGCTGGCAGAATAGGGCGAGCGCGGGTCGTAGGGGGTGGCTTCGGTGAATTTTTCTGCCGGGTCGGGGCCGAGGCTGCCGAAAACCTCGTCCGTGCTGATATGGTGGAAGCGAAAGCTCGCGGGTCGGCCTGCCCCCTCCCAATATGCCCGCGCGGCCTGCAGCAGGGTATAGGTGCCGGTGACATTGGTCTCGACAAAGGCGCCGGGCCCGTCGATCGAGCGGTCGACATGGGATTCCGCCGCCAGGTGCATCACCGCATCGGGGCGATGGCTAGCGAGGATTCGGTCCATCGCGGCGCGGTCGCGGATATCGGCCTGTTCGAAGGCGTAAAGCGGGCTGCCCGCGACAGGGGCGACGTTTTCCAGACAGGCAGCGTAGGTCAGCGCATCGACATTGACGACCCTCAGGCCCCGCGCCACCGCCAGCCGCACCACCGCCGAGCCGATGAAGCCCGCTCCCCCCGTTACCATCAGCTTCATGGCGTGGCCTCATGGGTGAAGGGGGTGTCGAAATCGGCGAAGGCCGGGGCTGCGGCATCCTTTTCCGACAGAACCGGCGCGTCGGTGCCCCAGTCGATGCCCAGGCTGTCCCAGCGCACCGCCCCGTCGCAGTCGGGCGCGTAGATGTCGGTGCATTTGTACTGCACCTCGCAATCCTCGGTCAGGGTCAGGAAGCCGTGCAGGAAGCCCTTGGGCACATAAAGCTGCCGGCCGTTCCCGGCGCTCAACTCCACCGCCACCCATTCCCCGTACTGCGGCGAGCCGCGGCGGATATCGACCGCCACATCCAGCATGGCCCCGCGCGAGCAGCGCACCAGCTTGTCCTGGGCATGCGGCGGGCGCTGGTAATGCAGGCCCCGAAGCGTGTGGCGCGGGGCCGAGAAGGAATGGTTATCCTGAACGAAATCCGGCGTGACCAACCCGGCCCGCGCCAGGGCGGCGCGGTTCCAGGTTTCGCTGAACCAGCCGCGGGCGTCGCCATGGCGCCGGGGCGTGACGATCATCACACCCGGCAGGGAAGTGGGTTCGATCTGCATCCTGCGGCCGTGTTACTAGGGACGACGGCCAGCAGTGGCACAGGGCCTGCAAGGGATCAAGGGCCGCTACCGCGCGACGAGGCGTATGGGTCGGGCGTTCACAGGTGATGGCCCGGCGCCGGTAGCCACCCGCGGGCCGCGCATTCCTTCAGGAATGCCCGTGCAGAGCGCCGCGGAAAACGGGGTGAAAACTGCCGCCGCAGGCTTTCCGGAAGGCGCTTCGCTATCGGCGTCAGGTGTTGCATGAAGGTCATGTCGTTGAATTTCAGCCCGACTTCACAGACATACGGTTTCTCGCTGCCCGATTCGACGATGATATCATGCGCGAAGAAGGCAGGTGGCAGCATCCTGCCCAGCCGCCGTGACAGCTTCTTCCATTCCTTCAGCCGTGCATCCACCAGCGTCTGCTGGAAATGTTCGACCAGCGCGGCATCGACCGGCGTGTCCCGATTGTGGACCGACGGGTCGCCATCGTCCGCATCGCGCAGCCGGACCATCGCCGCGACGAGCGTCGATCCCACGCACATCAGGCGGATGCCGGAATGATAAAGGCGCCCCCCGAACGGGCGCCGGGTATCGATCATGCGGGTGTTGTAGCGGTCCCCGGGCAGGGCCTGGCCCGCTGGAATGGTTTGGACCGGCGCATGGCTGGCCATCCGCGCATTGCTGAAGACTTCAAAATCCGCCCGTGACTTGCCCGCCATCGCCGGCACCCGCACCCCGGCGGCGGCGAGAAACCGGTTGGTGACGGATTTCTCCGAGATGATATCCACGATTTCCGGCGGGTTGAACACGCCCGTCGCACCCGGCACCGACCCCGAAAACCGGGCCAGCGCCTCCAGAGGCTGTTCCTCGTTGAAGACATGGATCAGGAAGACCCTATCTTCCGTCGCCGCTGCTGCCAGGCGCGTTTCCAGCCATTCAGCCGAACTGGTGAAAGCCACGGCGAGCCCCGCCGCCTCCAGTTCCGCGACAAAGGGCGGAAAGAACCAAGAGGGTGTAACCTTACCGCGCCCCGGCTTCTTGGCGGTGGTCAGATCGGTGATAATGACGCAGGCTCCCATGCCAAGCCCCTTCTGCAGACGCGGGTCAGACAGACCCCGCCACAACGCGGGCAGAAGCTTGGCCTGACGTGACCGCCTGTGTGCCTTGATGTGTGAGTAAAGTCCATCTTATGGCCACCGGGGCCCGTTCCGCAGGATTTACAATCACCGTCGGCCTGCCTACTACGGGCACGCCTTTGCCGTGACGGACATGGGGCCAAATACGTGCTACGGACGGAGCCTGCCTTGTCTCAGGACATCAGCTTTTCGGAACAGCTCAAGATGCTGCGTGCCTCGGGCGAAGTGCATGCCGGGTGGTATCAGCGGACCTATCCCGATGTCGGCATCAGCGGGCTTCATCCGGCCGAGCACTACCTGCGCTTCGGCGCCATGCTGGGGCGCCGGCCGCGCAGCGGGTTCGATCCCGACTACTATCTGAACACCTATCCCGATGTCGCCGAAAGCGGGCTCAACCCGTTGTTGCACTATGTACTGCACGGCAAGCAGCAGGGCCGCCGGACGCAACCGCCGAAAGACACGCCAGAGGATAACCCCGAGGGCCGCGTCGAACTGGTGCGCCACAAGCTTCTGAGCCTGGGCCTGACCTTTCGCGCCCGCGCCGAACTGCTGGATATAGCGCGCACGGGCGACACGGATGCCGAACAGGCGGCGGCGGCGCAGGAACTGGCCTGCTTTGCCATGCGCGCGCGCAACCGCAAAGGATACGAGGAGGCGCTGGCGCATGTCGAGACCGCGCGCGCGCTGGCCACCGATCCTCGGCGGCAGACCCAGCTGGTCACGCTGGCGTTTTTGTGCCACTTGCACCTGAAACAACCCGAGGAAGCGCAGGCGCTTTTTCATCAGGCCGCCAACGACGGGCTGGCCGCGCCCGATGTGATGCTGGCCTGGGCGAATTTCTTCCCTGCGCCCGAAGACCGGCTGGCCCGCATGAACCTGGTCCTGCGTGGCTTCGATATACCCGAACTGGCGCTGCTGCCCGATGACGGCCTGCCCGCCTATGACCGGCTGACCTGCGCCGAGGCGCCGCCGCCCGTGACCGACGGGCCCAGGGTCAGCGTGCTGGTTGCTGCCTTCAACGCTGCCGACACCCTGCCCACGGCGCTGCGCGCGCTCGGCGAACAGACCTGGCAAAACCTGGAGATACTGGTTCTGGACGATTGCAGCCAGGACGCCACCGCCGCCGTGGCCGAGCGGTTTGCCGCCATGGATCCGCGCATTCGCCTGGTGCGGATGGGGCGCAACGCCGGCGCCTATGTGGCGCGCAACGAGGGGCTGGATCTGGCCACGGGCGAATTCGTCACCCTGCACGATGCCGACGACTGGGCGCACCCGCGGCGCATCGAGACGCAGGTCCGCCATCTGATCGACAATCCGTCGGTGATGGGCTGCACCACGCAGCAGGCCCGCACATCGTCGGATCTGGGCTTCACCCGCTGGACGGGGGCGGGGCATTTCATCATCCCCAATACCGCCTCCTTCCTGTTCCGCCGCGCGCCCATGCGCGAGCATCTGGGCTATTGGGACACCGCGCGCTTTTCCGCCGATCAGGAACTGATCCGGCGCGTGAAGCGCCATTTCGGCCGCAAGGCGGTGGTCGATCTGGCCTCGGGGCCGCTGGCCTTCCAGCGCGATTCCGGCTCGTCGATCGTGGCCGACGACGCGCTTGGCATCAACGGCTTCCTGTTCGGCGCGCGCAAGGAATACCACGACGCCCAGCAGTATCATCACGCCAGCGGTGCGGCGCTGAAATACGGCAAGGACCCCGCGCAGCGCCCCTTCCCGGCGCCGGCGATCATGCAGGCGCTGCGCCCGGCCGAAGGCACGCCGCGCCATGTCCCGGTGATCATCGCCTCGGATTTCCGCATGGATGGCGGCAGCATCGAATCCTGCATCCAGGAGATCCGCGCCACCCGTGCGGCGGGCTACCGGGTGGGGCTGATCGAGCTTTACCGCTACGATCTGGGCGACCGGGCCCGGCGCAGCATGGCGCCGCAGGTGCGCGCGCTCATCGATGGCGAGGGCGTGCAGGTGCTGACCTATGGCGAACGGGTCAGCTGCGACCTTCTGGTGGTGCGCTACCCGCCGGTGCTGCAGCACCGCGCCCGCTACCTGCCGCAGGTCGAGGCCGGTGCGATCAAGGTCATCGTCAACCAGCCGCCGGTAAGCGACTACAGCGCCCGGGGCGTCATGCGCTACCAGCTGGAACGCTGCGCGGCGAATCTGCGCCACTATTTCGGCAAGGATGCGCTCTGGCACCCCAACGGCCCGATGGTGCGCGCGGCGCTGGTGACGCATCACGCCGACCAACTGCACCATGTCACGCTGTCGCCGGAAAACTGGGACAACATCATCCACCTGCCCGACTGGCAGCGCGGCCCCCGCACGCGCGGGCCCGAAGACCGGCTGCGCATCGGCCGGCATACCCGCGACAGTTACGTCAAATGGCCGGCCACGGCCGAGGATATCGCCGCCGCCTACCCCGACAGCGCGGAGGTCGAGGTGCATGTGCTGGGCGGGGCCGAGACGCCGGCGCGGATCCTGGGCCACCGGCCGAAACACTGGGTGGTGCATGAGTTCAACGCGATCAGCCCGAAGGACTTCCTGTCGGAGCTCGATGTCTTCGTCTTCTTCGCCCATCCCGACTGGGTGGAATCCTTCCCCCGCGTGGTGCTGGAGGCGATGGCGGTGGGCGTGCCGGTGATCCTGCCCGAAAGCCACCGGCCGCTCTTCGGCGACCGCGCGCTTTACGCCACGCCGCAGACGGCGCTGGATGTCGCGCGGCGCCTGCATGCCGACCCGGCCGCCTATGACGCGCAGGTGCGCCGGGCCCGGGACTATCTGGAGACGCATTACAGCTACGCCATGCACGCCCGGCGGCTGCAGGCCGCGGGGGTGGGGGCGCATGCAGGGGGATAGGCCGCGGCATCGGCGCGGGCATCCTGCCCGCACGGCGCGTCCGCTGACCGGGCCAGGGC
The DNA here is from genome assembly GCA_007120685.1 of Paracoccaceae bacterium. Taxonomy (GTDB): domain Bacteria; phylum Pseudomonadota; class Alphaproteobacteria; order Rhodobacterales; family Rhodobacteraceae; genus Pararhodobacter. The sequence goes on from SKNG01000255.1 coordinate 5,696, forward strand.
CCGGACCGGCCCTTCGGCAGACCGGAAAGAAAGGATGACGATCTTGGCGGAAACGGCAGACAGCAAGGCCCCTCCGGGCACGGTCAGGACACTGGGTCCCCTGGAGGATGCCACCGAAAAGGCCGTCAGCGGCACAACCCGCAGCGCCGGCGCGCAGGTGACGCTTTATGTCAACGACATCCCCGTCGTCACCACGCACAGCCATGGCGCGGGCAAGACCGGCGGCCGGTTCTATCTGCGCTGCCACGAGCTTGCCGATTATCTTGGCGACGGGGACAGGATCAGCCTGCGCGACGCCGCCGGTTCCTGTCTGGTGATCGGCAAGGACGCCACCACGCATGTGGTCTCCAATGGCCGCGCAAGTCAGGTCGAGGCGCTGAAGGCCCGGCTGGCGCAGGGCGATGTGTTCTCCAAGTTCGGCCGGCTTAGTCGGGGCTGGACGCCAGAGCGCAAGCAGGCGGTGCGGCGGCTTTTCGAGGCGGTGGCCGATGAACTGAAGCGCGGCTTCGATTATGATCTCATGCCGGCCTACGGCAACCTGCTGGGGGCCGTGCGGGAAGGCGATTTCATCGTCCATGACGCCGGCATGTTCGACACGATGTATCTGTCCCGGCATGCCGAACCCGCCCCGGTGGTGGAAGAGGCGTTCCGTATCGTCACGCATCTTGCCGCGGCGGGCTTTGCCGTGAAGGGCGCGAAATCCTGCACCGTCTATATCACCAGCCCCGCCGATCGCAGCGTCGCGCTGGATTTTTCCTGGGCCTGGTTCGACCCCGAGGGGAATTTCGACATCTCGGTCGGCTCGCGCTTCCGCAAGTCGCGCGACCGGGAAGGCTATGACCGTTTCGCCACCGCCTTCCTGGGGGACTGGCCGGTGCGGATACCGGGCAATGCCGAGGAGATCCTCTTTCAGCTATACGGCGAGAACTGGCGCATCCCCGATCAGGGTCTCAGAACCGGAGAGCGGCTGACACGCAGCGAACGCTATCTGCTCTCGGAGGCGCAGCTGGCGAGGATCGTGGAACTCAAGCAACAGTCGCGCAGGCGCGCTTGAGATGGTGGCAGGACGCGCGATATCCCCCGGGGTTGCCATCGTCACGCGCCGCGCGCCTCTACGGCGCCGGCCGCCGGTGCAACCGTGGGGCCGGCTGAAACGGGCGAGGCAGCCTGCGGGTATCGCCATCATCACGGGAACAGGAAGTTGAGCACCGATACCGAAGACGGTGGGAAAGTGACCGCGCCAGACGTGGTGATTGTCCCTGCCATTCCCTGCCCGCGGCGGATGGCCGTCCTGCAGGCCGTTCTGGCGCCCCTGGGCGCGCGTGTCCACCGGCTCGACAGCCCCGATCAGGCGCCAGAGACGGCACAGGTGGTGATTGTTCACACGCCCCCCGCCACCGCCCTGGCCCATGCCCTGGCCCAAGGGCAGGACCTGGCCGCGGCGCTGGCCGACTGGCGCGCGCAAAGCGAGGCGCTGCTGGCCTTCCTGCGCCGTAACCGCCGGCGCGCGCGGATCCTGCCGGACACCGCCTTCGTGCCGGACCCAGGCCGCTGGCTGGACGGGGCGACACCGCCGGCGCAGGAAGCGGACCCACCGGCGGCACTGCCCGCGCCCGATGCGATCTGCCTGCTGATGGCCGCCGAGGCGCTGCGCCGCGACAGCGTTGCGCAGCAGATCATCGAGGAACTGGAGGCCAGCGCCACCGCCGAGTGGCCAGAGCCGCGGGAGCCCGATCTGGAGGCGATCCGGCGTCATTATTCAGAGGCGCTGGCCGAGGCCGCACGGCGCGAGGACGCCTATCGCGAAACGATCGCGCAACGCGACGCCGCGCGCGCCGAGACGGCCGAGGCACAGGCGCAGGCTTCCTCGGCGCGCGACGAGGCGGCGCGTCTGCGCCAGGACCTGGCCCAGGCGCAGGAAGCCGCGGCCAGTGCCCGTGCGGCGGCAGAGGCGGCCGGAAATGAGGCCGAGGCAGCGCGGGCGCAGGTGAAAGCGGTCGAAGAGGAGCAGGAAGCCGTCCTCGACCAGCTCTCGACGGTGCAGGAGAAGGCGCTCGAGGCCAGAAAGGCGCAGGACCGGGCCACGGGAGAACTGACCCGCGCGCAGGGCGAGATCACCACGTTGCAGCAGGCGCTTTCCGACGCCCAGCAGACCGGGGCCGAGAACCGCGCCGCGCGCGAGCGGCTGGAGCACCAGCTGCATCAGCTTCGCCAGGGTCTGGAAAGCTCCGAAGCCCAGCTGGCCCGGGCGCATGAGGAACGAGGACGGCTGGAGACCGACCGGCGCGCCCTGGTCCAGCGAGCCGAGGAACTGGCTGCCAGCCTGAATGCCAGCCGCGAGAACGAAGCGCGACTGACGGCCACAACCACCCGTCTGGAGAAGGAGCTGGCCGATCAGCAGAACGCCCTGAACCGGCGCGACAGCGACCTGGGCGCGCTGACCGCAAGGCTGGTCGAACGCGAGGCCGCGCTGCAAGAGGCCGGCGATGCGCTCGCCGAAGCGCAGGCAGCCCGCGCCCGGCTGGAAAGGGAGGGCCGTCTTCAGGCCGAGCAGGCCGAGGAACTGGCGACCCGGTTGCGCGCCACCCACGAGGTCGAGGCGAGGCTGCACGATGAGGCGGCTGCTTTGCAGGAGGCGCTTTCCAAGCGCGACAGCGAACTGGGCGCGCTGACCGCAAGGCTGGTCGCGCGCGAGGCCGAGTTGGAGGCGGTGGCGGAAAGCAAGGCCGAGGAAAGGCGCCGGCATGCCGACGCGCTGAGCGCTGTCCGGCGCGACCTGCAGGAACGCGAGGAGGAGGTCGCGCGCTTCTATGCCTCGAAATCCTACCGGATTACACGACCATTGCGCCTGCTGCGGCAGGTGCTCTCGCGGGGGAAGTAACCGATGACCCAAGCCTTCGAGTCCTTCCTGGCCGATATCGCCCGTGAGCAGGAAATCGGCACCATCCTCTGTCTGGGGATCGATCTGGGCGATCCGGCGCCGCTTCTGGCGCAGCCCGCGCGGCATGTGGCGCTGGCCCTGCCGGCCCCGCTGATCCCGGCCCCGCTGCGCCAGCGGGCCGAAGCCGAGAAACGGCTGTCGCTGCATCCCGTCCTTGCCGGGCCGGAAGCGGGCCAGCAGCGGCTGACGCTTTACAACTTCACCGCCCTGTCCAGCGCCCGCCCCCCCGCCGACACGCTGCGTGCCCTGTTTCCCAACCTCAAGCCGTCCCGCCAGATCGATGTCGAGACACAGCCGCTGGACCGGATCAGGGCTGCCCTGCCAGCCACGAAAGGCGGCGCGGATGTGCTGATCGTCGATCTGCGCGGCGAGGAGCAGGCCATCACCGCCGCGCTGCAGGCAATGGCGCCCGGTGACCGCTTCGCCCATTTGATCCTGCGCGCGGGGCAGAAGGCGCTCTATGAAGGGGCGCAGCCCCTGACCGCGCTTGCCACGCAACTGAGCGGTGCCGGCTACGGGATTGCCGGACGCAATCTTGACGACCCCGACATCCCTTGTGTCCATTTCCGGCTCGACCCGCGCGCCCTGCGCCTGGCCGAACTGGAAGCCGCGCTGGCGCAGCGGGACAAGGACCTGGCCGCCGCGGCCGAGGCCCACAAGGCGCTGGAGGGCGAGCGCGAGCAGGAACGCAGCGGGCGCAAGGCCGCCGAGGCCAGGGTGAGCGAGTTGAAGGCCGCACTGGCGCAGAAGGACAAGGATCTGGCCGCCGCGGCCGAGGCCCACAAGGCGCTGGAGGGCGAGCGCGAGCAGGAACGCGCCGGTCGCAAGGCCGCCGAGGCCAGGGTGAGCGAGTTGAAGGCCGCATTGGCGCAGAAGGATACCGACCTGGCCGCCGCGGCCGAGGCGCACAAGGCGCTGGAGGGCGAGCGCGAGCAGGAACGTGCCGGCCGCAAGGCCGCCGAGGCCAGGGTGAACGAGTTGAAGGCCGCACTGGCGGAACGCGACGGCGCACTGAAACAGGCCACCACCAGGCTGGCCGAGGCCGAGGCAGGAATGGCGGCGCTGGAACAGGAGCTTGCCCGCAGCAGCCAGCGTCAGCGCGCCATCGAGGATGAGATGACTCGCGCCGAGGCTCAGATCGATGTCCTGCGCGATCTTCTGAACCTGACGGCTGCCCCGCGCGAGGCGGCGCGATGACGGGGGCGGATCTCGCCACGGCGCGGCTGTTGTGGCAGATGGGCGACTGGTCGGCGCTGGCAGGCCTGCCGGCTGCCCTGCACGAACGGGGGCAGGCGGCGCCGTAGCAGATCGAACTGGCGCTCTACCGTCTGCAGGGGCTGTTCCTGACCGGCGCGCTGGACGAGGGCCGCGCCCTGGCCGCTGCCCTGCGCCGGGCCGGCGTGGCCCGCCCGGCCTTGGCGCGGGCACTCCTGGGCGGGGCGGGCAGCGCACTGGGCCGTGCGCGGCTCATCAACGGCCAGACCGAGGTGGCCCGTCGCAGCCTGGACACGGCGGTGGCGCTGAACCCGCAGGCGGGGGACCGCGGGTTGGTCTCAGGGCTGCGGCTTGATAGCGAAGCGCACAGGCTTGCAGAAGCGTGCGGTGGCTTTCTCAAACCGCCTGCCAAGACCAAGGTTTTTGTCGATTGCGGCGGCTACGACGGCTGCTCGGCGATCATGTTCTTGATGAAGAACCCGGATTTCGACTGCATCACCTTTGAGCCCAACCCGGCCCTCTGGGACTATTACAGGGATATCCCGAACATCCTCCATAAGAAGGCGGTGTACACATACGACGGCAAGATCGACCTGATGATCGACCCGATCGATGGCGACGGCAGCAGCGTCGTCGCGGGAAAGCGGATCGACTTCACCAAGCAGATCGCCGATCAGGATTGCCCTGTGCTGCGCGTACCCTGCGTTGATCTGGCACGTGTGCTGCTCGAACTCGCAGCGCAATACCAGGAAATCGTCCTGAAGCTGGATGTTGAGGGTGCCAAATACGACATTCTGGAGCGGCTTTTTGAAACCAGCGTGATCGACAAAATCAGCAGGCTTTATTGCGAATTTCATGGGCACAAGATGAACCTGGAGAACGACCGGCATGCTGCCCTGATGAAAAAGCTGGAAAATCGCGTGGAAACGGCATTCTGGGACGCGCTGCCCTTCAGTTTCGACTACGCGAATACCGAAAAGGAAAAGACCAAGCGGCGCGCAGCGCTTCTGAATGTCCTGCGTGCAACAACACTGCCCGCCAAGGTCGGATAAACCCATGCCGAATGAGACAATCACCAAAATTGTCGAACCCGCTGCCAAGGCGTCGCAGCCTGACGCCGAAACCACCCTCCACCACTGGCTGGATCGCCTGCGCGCCGATCCCGGCAATGCCGATCTTTTCGAATTCAACCTTGCCCTTGCCCCCCGACTTCGACAGTTCGCGGGCGGTTTTGAGCCGCTGGTCTGAGCCCGGGGCCGTGTTTTCAATGAGATAGGCGGGGCCGATGGGCCGCCTGCGGCAATCTTGGTCGTCA
>SKNG01000244.1 GCA_007120685.1 Paracoccaceae bacterium
CAGGCGATCCAGGACCATTTCGCCTATTGGGACGACATCGCCGTGGTCCATGCCGGCGAGCGGACGGTATCCGGCGGGCACGGGTTTGCCGGCATCGGGCGCAAGCAGATGCTGATCCTGCTGCAGGCCCGGGCGCGCGAACTGGGCGTGAACCTGCAATTCGAGACCGAGTTCAAGTCGGCCGAGGAATACCGCAGCGAATACGATCTGGTCGTGGCCTGCGACGGGTTGAACAGCATCGTCCGGCGTGAATACGAACACATCTTCAAGCCCGATATCGACACCCGCAAGTGCAAGTTCGTCTGGCTGGGCACGCATCAGAAATTCGACGACGCCTTTACCTTCATCTTCGAGAAGACCGAACACGGCTGGGTATGGGCGCATGTCTACCAGTTCGACGACAACACCGCGACCTTCATCGTCGAATGCCTGCCCGACACCTGGGACCGCTGGGGTTTCGAGCATATGTCGAAGGAGGACAATGTCGAAACCTGCCGCAAGATCTTCGAAAAGCATCTGGGCGGGCACGAGCTGATGTCGAACGCCGCCCATCTGCGCGGCTCGGCGGTGTGGATTCAGTTCCCCCGCGTGGTGTGCGAGCGGTGGTACCACGAAAACGTCGTGCTGATGGGCGATGCGGCGGCGACGGGGCATTTCTCCATCGGCTCGGGCAGCCGTCTGGCGTTTGACTCCGCCATCGCGCTGGCCGAATACCTGCATTCCGAACCCAGCATGGAAGGCGCCTTCAAGCGCTATCAGGAAGAGCGCCGTGTGGAGGTGCTGCGCACCCAGTCGGCAGCGCGCAATTCGCTGGAATGGTTCGAGGAGGTGGAGCGCTATCTGGACATGCACCCCACCCAGTTCGCCTATTCGCTGCTCACCCGGTCCCAGCGCATCAGCCATGAAAACCTGCGCCTGCGCGATCAGGAATGGCTGGAAGGGGCCGAGGACTGGTTCGCCGAGGCCGCGCAGGGGCAGAAGGGCCGCCGGCCGATGTTCCAGCCCTTCCGCCTGCGGCAGATGGAACTGAAGAACCGCATCGTGCTCTCGCCCATGGCGCAGTACAAGGCCGTGGATGGCTGCCCCACCGACTGGCATTTCGCCCATCTGGCCGAACGCGCCAAGGGCGGCGCGGGCCTGATCTACACGGAAATGACTTGCGTGTCGCCGGAAGGGCGTATCACCCTAGGCTGCCCCGGACTTTATGCGCCGGAACACGAGGCTGCCTGGACGCGCATCGCCGATTTCATCCATGCCGAGACCAGCGCGAAGCTCTGCATCCAGATCGGCCATGCCGGGCGCAAGGGATCGACCTGCCTGCCCTGGGCCGGCGGCATGGACGCCCCGCTGCCGGACGGCAACTGGGAGATCCTAGCGCCCTCGCCCCTGCCCTATCGGTCCGACAGCCAGACCCCGCGCGAGATGACGCAGGCAGACATGGCGATGGTGACGGATCAGTTCGTGAAGTCGGTCGAAATGGCCGGGCGCGCGGGCGCCGACATGATCGAGTTGCACGCGGCGCATGGCTATCTGATCGGCAGCTTCATCTCGCCCGTGACCAACAAGCGCAGGGATGATTATGGCGGCAGTCTGGAAAACCGGCTGCGTTTTCCGCTGGAGGTGTTCAACGCCATGCGCGCCGTCTGGCCGGAGGAAAAGCCGATGTCGGTGCGGATTTCGGCCCATGACTGGATCGAAGGCGGGGTGACGCCGGACGAGGCGGTGGAGATCGCCCGCGCCTTCAGCGCAGCGGGGGCGGATGTGATCGACGTCTCCTCGGGCCAGACCGACCCGGCGGAAGAGCCGCGCTACGGGCGGATGTTCCAGACGCCGTTTTCCGACCGCATCCGCAACGAGGGCGGCATCGCGACCATGGCGGTGGGCAATATCAGCGACTGGGACCAGGTGAACGGTATCCTGATGGCGGGCCGGGCCGACCTGATCTGCCTGGCCCGGGCGCATCTGGCCGATCCCTACTGGACACTGCATGCCGCCGTCGAACAGGGCGACGAGGCCACCGAATGGCCCGATCCCTACAAGGGCGGGCGCGATCTGGCCTTCCGTCTGCGCGAGCGCGAGATGGAGCAGATCCGGGCATGACCCAGCTTGCCGGCAAGCGCGTGCTGATCACCGGTGGCGGCACCGGCACAGGCGCCGATCTGGCGCGCGGCTTCCATGCCGCCGGGGCCGAGGTGGTGGTCACGGGCCGGCGAGAGGCGCCGCTGCGGGCGGTGGCCGACCGCCTGCCCGGCACGCGCGCGGTGACGGCCGATGTGACGGATGAGGCCAGCGTCGCGGCGATGTTCGCCGAGGCCGGGCCGGTGGATGTGGTGATCGCCAATGCCGGCGCCTCGGTCAGCGCACCATTCGGCAAGACCACGCTGGCGGACTGGAACGCGATGCTGGCGGTCAACCTGACCGGCGCTTTCCTGACCCTGCGCGAGGGGCTGAAGCAGTTCACCGGCTGGGGGCGGCTGATTTCCGTGGCCTCGACCGCCGGGCTGAAGGGCTATGCCTATGTCGCGCCCTACACGGCGGCCAAGCACGGCGTGGTGGGGCTGACCCGGGCGCTGGCGCAGGAGGTGGCGCGAAAGCCGGTGACGGTGAATGCGTTGTGTCCGGGGTTTCTGGACACCGAGATGACCGAGCGATCCATCGCCAATATCATGGACAAGACCGGCAAGAGCGCGGACGAGGCCAAGGCCGCGCTGGCCGCCACCAATCCGCAACGCCGGCTGATCCAGCCTGAAGAGGTGACGGCCGCCGCGCTGTGGCTCTGCGGCCCGGGGTCCGAAGGGGTGAACGGTCAAGCCATATCCATTGCCGGAGGGGAGACATGAATGTGAAGCCAGAGCCGTCGCCACTGTCGAAACGGCGGCTGAAGATGTGGCTGCGGATGCTGCGCCTCACGCGCACGGTCGAGGCCGATCTGCGCGACTTCCTGCGCCGCGAGCATGAGACGACGCTGCCGCGCTTCGACGTGATGGCAGCCCTCTACCGCCGGCGCGAGGCGCTGACGATGTCCGAGCTTTCGCGGCTGCTGTTGGTATCCAATGGCAATGCGACGGCGGTGGTGGACCGGCTGGAAAAGGACGGGCTGGCGCGGCGCAGCCCCTCGCCGACCGACCGGCGCACGGTGCATGTGGCGCTGACCGAGGAGGGCGCGCGGGCCTTCGAGGGGATGGCGCGCGAGCATGAGGCGCGCATCGACCGGCTGTTCGACGGGCTGGATGGCGAGGATCTGGACGCGCTGCGCGATATCCTGCGCCGGGCGCTGCCGGGCGAGGACAAGACGAAAGGGAGAGGATGAGCATGGCCGACATGGCAGGGCTGAGCCCGCAGCATTTCGACTGGCACTGCGAGGGCGGCGTGGCCACCATCCGGCTGACGCGGCCGGAGCGGAAGAACCCGCTGACCTTCGAGAGCTACGCCGAGTTGCGCGACACCTTCCGGGCGCTGCCCTATGCGCGGGATGTGGATGTGGTGGTGCTGGCCTCGAACGGCGGCAATTTCTGTTCGGGCGGCGATGTGCACGAGATCATCGGGCCGCTGGTGGCGATGGAGATGCCGGAGCTGCTGACCTTCACCCGCATGACGGGCGATCTGGTCAAGGCGATGCTGGGCTGCCACAAGCCGGTCATCGCGGCGGTGGATGGCATCTGCGCGGGCGCCGGGGCGATCCTGGCCATGGCCGCGGACCTGCGGCTGGCGACACCGGAGGCAAAAACGGCGTTCCTGTTCACGCGGGTCGGGCTGGCGGGCGCCGACATGGGCGCCTGCGCGATGCTGCCACGGATCATCGGGCAGGGCCGGGCGGCGGAGCTGCTGTATACCGGGCGGGCGATGGGGGCCGAGGAAGGGCTTTCCTGGGGCTTCTGGAACGCGCTGCATGAGGCGGATGCACTGGAAGGTGCGGCGCTGGCACTGGCGCGGCGGATCGCCGAGGGGCCGAATTTCGCCCATATGATGACCAAGACCCAGCTGAACCTGGAATGGTCGATGGGGCTGGAACAGGCCATCGAGGCCGAGGCGCAGGCGCAGGCGATCTGCATGCAGACGCAGGATTTCTCGCGGGCCTATCATGCCTTCGTGAAGAAGGAAAAACCGGTGTTCGAGGGGAATTGAGCGAGCATGCGAGGGGGGCTGCGCGCCCCCCCGCGCCCCCCGCGCCAAAGGGGGCGTGCACGCCCCCTCTGGACACTCCCGCGCGTATTTGGAGCAAGATGAGACATGGCGGACAAGAGCTTTCTGGACTGGCCGTTCTTCGAGGAGCGGCACCGGGAATGGGCAGAGGCGCTGGATCAATGGTGCGGGATCAACCTGCCGGTGGACCATTCGGATACCGATGCGGCCTGCCGGAAGCTGGTGGCGGATCTGGGGGCGGCGGGGTTTCTGAAACCGACGGGTGTGGATGAGGGGCAGGCTTTCGATCTGCGCATGCTGTGCCTGGCGCGCGAGACATTGGCGCGCCATGACGGGCTGGCGGATTTCGCCTTTGCCATGCAGGGGCTGGGGATGGGCACGGTCAGTCTGTTCGGCAGCCCCGAGCATCGGCAATGGCTGGCCAAGACACGGGCGGGCGAGGCGATTGCGGCCTTCGCACTGACCGAGCCCGAGAGTGGCTCGGATGTGGCCAACTCCACCATGACGGCCGAAAAGGTGCCCGGCGGCTGGAAGTTGAACGGCGAGAAGACCTGGATTTCCAACGGCGGCATTGCCGATGTCTATGTAATCTTCGCACGCACCGGCGAGGCACCGGGCGCGCGGGGACTTTCCGCCTTTCTGATGCCGGCGACGGTGGAAGGCTTCGAGATCCTGGAACGGCTGGAGGTCATCTCCCCGCACCCCTTGGCGCATTTCCGGCTCAATGATGTCTTCCTGCCCGACAGCGCGCTGATCGGCCAGGGTGGCGCCGGGTTCAAGCAGGCGATGGCGGTGCTGGATGTGTTCCGTTCGACCGTCGGCGCCGCGGCGCTGGGCTTTGCCCGCCGCGCGCTGGACGAGGCGCTGGCCCATGTCCAGACCCGCCAGCGTTTCGGCGCGCCGCTGGCGCAGCTACAGATGGTGCAGGCCCATATCGCCGAGATGGCGCTGGGGGTCGATGCCTCGGCCCTTCTGATCTACCGCGCCGCCTGGACGCGCGATCAGGGCGCGCCGCGCATCACGCGGGAGGCCGCGATGGCCAAGCTGCACGCGACCGAGACGGCGCAGCAGGTGATCGACAGCGCCGTGCAGTTGTTCGGTGGCGACGGGGTGCGCAAGGGGATGATCGTGGAAAGCCTCTACCGTGAAATCCGCGCGCTGCGCATCTATGAAGGCGCGACGGATGTGCAGAAGGTGGTCATCGCCCGGCAGGTGATGGGCGCATGATCTACAGCCGCGATATCCGCATCGAGTTCAACCATTGCGACCCGGCCGGGATTGTCTTCTTTCCGCGCTATTTCGAGATGATCAACTCGATGACCGAGAACTTCTTCCGGGACCGGCTGCACTATCCCTTCGAGCGCATCGTCATGGAGGAACGCCAGAGCGTGCCGACGGTGCATCTGGAGATCGATTTCCGCGCGCCCTCACGCTTGGGCGAGGTGATCCGCTTTTCGCTGCGGGTGGAACGGATCGGCCGATCCTCGTTCGATCTGTGCCACCGGGCCGAGGGCGAGGGGGTGACGCGGGTGGAAGCGCATCAGCGGCTGGTCTGGATTGACCGGGCCGGGAAGGCGATGCCCTGGCCAGAGGGGCTGCGGCACAGGTTGGAAGGCGAATTGTCAAAGGGGGGCGCGGCATGAGCGTGCATGAGATCCTGCATCCGAGGAACTGGAAACCGACGCCGGGCTATGCCTGCGGCATGGCCGCGCGCGGACGGTTGGTGTTTTTGGGCGGTTTGATCGGCTGGAATGCCGATCAGGAGTTCGAGACCGACGATTTTCTCGGCCAGGTCGATCAGGCGCTGGCCAATATCGTCGCCGTGCTGGCCGAAGCCGGCGCGGGGCCGGAGCATCTGGTGCGGCTGACCTGGTACATCACCGACAAGCAGGCCTATCTGGCCAGCCTGAAGGAGATGGGCGCGGTCTATCGCAAGCATCTGGGCAAGAACTTCCCCGCCATGGCGATGGTGCAGGTGGCGGCCCTGATCGAGGACCGCGCCAAGGTCGAGATCGAGGCCACCGCCGTGATACCGGACTGACTGAGCGGGAAAACCCGCGTACGAACAGGGAGATGACCATGCTGGGACCCAGCGCGCATGTCGACACCTTCACACGCGAGAACCTGCCCCCGCCTGACCTGTGGCCGGTGCTGAAGCTCGACGGCTTCGACTATCCCGAACACCTGAACGCCGGTGTCGAACTGACCGACCGCATGGTGGAACAGGGTTTCGGCGACCATATCGCGCTGATCGGCAACGGGCGGGTGCGCACCTACAAGGAACTGGCCGACTGGACCAACCGCATCGCCAATGCGCTGGTATCGGATTACGGCGTGAAGCCCGGCAACCGGGTGATGATCCGCTCGGCCAACAACCCCGCGATGGTCGCCTGCTGGCTGGCCGCCACCAAGGCTGGCGCGGTGGTCGTCAACACCATGCCGATGCTGCGCGCAGGCGAGTTGAAAGCGATCGTGGACAAGGCGCAGATCAGCCACGCGCTGTGCGACACGCGGATCATGGATGAACTGGCTACTTGCGCCAAGACCAGCGATACCCTGAAAGTCGTGGTAGGCTTCGACGGCACCGCCAATTTCGACGCCGAACTGGACCGCGCGGCGCTGATGAAGCCGGTGGCATTCGAGGCGGTGAAGACGGGCCGCGACGATGTGGCGCTTCTGGGCTTTACCAGCGGCACCACCGGCACGCCCAAGGCCACGATGCATTTTCACCGCGATATCCTGATCATCGCCGACGCCTATGCGAAAGAGGTGCTGAACGTCACCCCGCAGGATGTGTTCGTGGGCTCTCCACCGCTGGCCTTTACCTTTGGCCTGGGCGGGCTGGCGGTGTTTCCGCTGCGTTTCGGCGCGGCCGCCTGCCTGCTGGAAAACGCCTCGCCGCCCAACATGATCGAAATCATCCAGAAATACCGCGCCACGGTCTGCTTTACCGCCCCCACAGCCTACCGCGTGATGCTGAAGGCGATGGACGAAGGCGCGGATCTGTCCAGCCTTCGCGCCGCCGTCAGCGCGGGTGAAACCCTGCCCGGGCCGGTCTATGAGGAATGGATGGAAAAGACCGGCAAGCCGATGCTGGACGGGATCGGCGCCACCGAGATGCTGCATATCTTCATCACCAACCGTTTCGGCGACAGCTTCCCCGCCTGCACCGGGCGCCCGGTGACGGGCTATGAGGCCAAGATCGTCAGCGAAGAGATGCAGGACCTGCCCGATGGCGAGGTCGGCCGGCTTGCCGTGCGCGGCCCCATCGGCTGCCGCTACATGGCCGATCCGGAACGCCAGCAGGTCTATGTAAAGGACGGCTGGAACCTGACCGGCGACAGTTTCTGGCGCGACGAGAAGGGCTATTTCCATTTCGCTGCGCGCTCGGACGACATGATCGTTTCATCGGGCTACAACATCGCCGGGCCAGAGGTAGAGGCGGCGCTGCTGGCGCATCCGGATGTGCTGGAATGCGCCGTGACCGGCGCACCGGATGATGAGCGCGGCATGATCGTGGAGGCGCATGTGGTGCTGGCCGAGGGCGTGGCCGAGGGGCCGGAGACGGTCAAGAGGCTGCAGGACCATGTCAAGGCGACCATTGCTCCCTACAAGTACCCGCGCCGGGTGATCTTCACCAAGGCCCTGCCAAAGACGGCGACCGGCAAGATCCAGCGGTTCCGGCTGCGCGACGGGGGCTGAGGCAAGCCGGGCGCGGCGGGGATAGGGTCATCCGTCCCTGGCACGGCCTGCTTTACCGTGCCGGGGCATATCGTCTGCGCAGGGCCCGGTTCAGCGCCAGGCCGACCAGCACGCCCGCGGCCACACCGGCATTGTTGGCCCAGAAATCGCCCCATGCGGCAGTGCGGCCGAACGAGGGTTGCACCAGTTCGATCGCGCCGCCATAGGCCACCACCAGCGGCACCATCATCCTTATCGGCATCACCGAAAAGGCGCTCAGCACCAGGCTCAGCGCCCCGAAAGCGAGGAAATGCACCAGCTTGTCGGTGTGGCCTGTCAGCGGCGGGCCAGGCGGTTGCGGATTCAGCGTGCCGTAGAGGATCAGCAGCGCCAGCAAAGCGCCAGCCACGGCGCCGAGACGGATAAGCCTGGCCGGCAGGCATGGCGCATGGGCAATGTCGGGACGTGATTGTCGGGTGTCAGTCATCGCCGCGCAGGGTTTCGTCGCCGGACGGCGCTGTCAACCCGCCACGGCGGTGATCTGCCCATGCAGGCTCATGCCGCCGCCAGCCTGCCCGGCTTTCGCACCGAATCGCCGTCGCGCGACTCGTCCGCGCGCATTGCCTTGCCCAGCCGGCCCAGCGCGCGCTCTTCCAACTGGCGCACGCGTTCCTTGGATATGCCCATCGCCGCGCCCAGTTCGCTCAGCGTCACCGGATCGTCCTGCAGGTGCCGCGCTGTCACGATACGTCGCTCCCGCTCGGGCAACTCGGCCACCGCCGAATAAAGCGCCCGCCTGCGCTGACGGATCTCCAGCCGTTCCAGCACCGTCTCCTCGGGGTCGGCGCTATCGTCCTCCAGCACCTCGACCCAGGCGCGCCCCTCTTCGTCCGAAGACTGCGGCGCATCAAGCGAAAGGTCCGGCCCGGCCATGCGCCCCATCATCAGCTCTACCTGCTCTTCCGGCACCTGCAATTCGCGCGCCAGCCGGGTGCTCAGCGCGCCTTCACCCTGCCTGCCGCGCTCTTCTTCTCGCTGCAGGGCGCGGCGCAGGTGGAAGAAAAGTTTCTTCTGATGCGCGTTGGTGCCGGTGCGCACCAGCGACCAGTTGCGCATCACATAATCCTGCATCGAGGCGCGGATCCACCATGCCGCATAGGTGGAAAACCGCGCGCCATTGCCGGGGTCGAACTTTTCGGCCGCGCGCATCAGGCCCAGGTTGCCCTGCTGGATCAGATCGTCATAGGGCACGTCATAGCGGCGGAAGCGCCCGGCAAAGGACACCGCCAGACGCGCATAGGCAGTGATCAGCCGGTGCAGCGCCGCCTCGTCCCGCTGGTCGCGCCAGGCCAGCGCCAGCGCCGTCTCGGTGCTGGCATCCAGCAGCTCCTCGGCCATCGAGGCGCGGACAAACCGCCGCGTGTGCTGGTCCTGAAAACCCATCCAAACCCCCTTTCACCGGCCCGATGAACGAAACGCAGCAGATCGCAGGCATCGAGTCGAAATCTCTTAGTATCGAATCGCTACTATTTGCCCGGCCCCTTGTCAAGTTTCGCGCTTTGCTTACCTCTGCGGCATGAATAGTGCCGAAACACCAGTGCCGGGCGCGCCCGCCCAGGACGAGACGGACCAGATTCTGCATCTGGCCCGGCTGGTTCAGTCTGGTGCGGGTGCGGGTGGTGGCAGCGAGCCGCCGCTGACGCCCGCGCAATGGACAGCGCTGCGCTATTTCGCCCGCGCCAATCGGTTCTCGCGCACGCCCTCGGCGTTTTCCGAATTCAACGCCACCACGCGCGGCACAGCCTCTCAGGTAGTCAAGTCCCTGATCGGCATGGGGCTTTTACAACGCCGCGCGAACGAATCCGACGGCCGCAGCGCCCTGATCGAGATCACCGAGACCGGCCGGGCGCGGCTGCGGGACGACCCGACAGCGGCGCTGGGCGCGGCCATCGCGGCGCTGGAGCCGGGCCTGCGCGCGGCGCTGTCGGAAGGGATTTCGGCGCTGACCAGCAGCCTGGCCCGGCAGAAGGGGACGCCGGTCTTCGGCAGTTGCCGCGACTGTCGGCATTGCGACCTGGAGGCCCAGGCAGCCTGGTGCCATTGTACGCACAGCCGTCTTGACGCGGTGGAAATGGGCGCGCTCTGCATCGACTTCGCACCCGCCGCGCGGCGGGCGTGAGGAAAAGCTAAAGCGGCGCCGTGGCATCAAAGCCATGCACCCAGGCAAAGCGGCCCAGCGCCAGCCCCGGCAGCAGCCGCCCGCCAAGCCCCAGCACAGTATGCCCGATCACGTCGAAAGGCGGGCGCATGTGATAGGCGCGCGCGTTGCGGTTCGCCGCCCTGACGATGGCCGCGCAGCGCGGGCGGCGCAGAGCCTGGTATCGGGCCAGCGCGGCGGCAGCATCGCCGGGCGCGGCGGCAAGGCAGGCGGCGAGCACCCAGGCATCCTCCAGCGCCATGTTCGCGCCTTGCGCCAGAAACGGCAACGTCGGATGCGCGGCATCACCGGCCAGCGCCACCCGCCCGGCCCCGTCATGCCAGCGCGGCGCGACCGGATGGCGGAAGAGCCCCCAGAGCATCGCCTGCTCCACCGCCGCCAGCCAGCCCGGAACCGGCCCACCGAAACCGGCGAATGCGCGGTCCATCGCGGCCGGGTCGGCCGGGTGATTCCAGCCCTCGGCCGCCCATTCGCGCCGCTCTTCCACCGCCACGATGTTGCGCAACCGCCCGCCGCGCAGCGGGTAGCTGACCAGATGCCGCCCCGGCCCCATGAAAACCTGCGCCACCGGTGCGGCGCCCGGCCCCTCGCCCGGGATCAGCGCCCGCCAGGCCACCTGACCGGTAAAGGCCGGGGCCGCGGGCCCGTTCAGATGCGCGCGGGTCATCGAATGCAGCCCGTCGGCACCAACCAGCAGATCGGCCGAGCGGGCATCGCCGGTCGCGGTACGCAGGGACACGGCATCCGGCTGTGGCTCGACACCCGCGCCTTGCTGCATCAGCCGCATCTGCGCGCCGGCCGCGCGCAGCGCGCCCTCCAGCGCCGCGATCAGATCGGCGCGGTGGCAAAGGTAGAAGCCTGGCTCTTCAGGCAGATCCATCCGCGTGACCAGCCGCCCGGCGGCATTGCGCAACTCGACGGCCTGCGCGCGCGCGCCGAACGCCCCGGGCTCGACCCCCAGCGCGCGCAGCACGCGCGTGCCGTTGGGGCTGATCTGCAAACCGGCGCCAACCTCGGCAATCTGCGGCGCCTGTTCCAGCACCGTCACATCCGCCCCGTGCCGGCGCAGCGCGCAGCCCGCCGCCAGCCCGGCCACCCCGCCGC
>SKNG01000477.1 GCA_007120685.1 Paracoccaceae bacterium
GTGCCGGTGGAATCGGGCGGCTCGGGCGCCGGGGGCAGCGGGCATGTGTTGCTGCTGCGGCCACAGACCCGGGCCATCTTCGACGCCACCCCGCAGGGCAGCGGCACCGGGCAACAGGGCAGGATCGGCGCTGTCGAGGTGGTGGCGCGCAACGCGCTGATCGGCGCGGCGGCGTCCTCTTCCTTCGGGCAGGCGGAAGGCTTCGCGCTCAACATCGCGTTTTCGATGGTCGATTACGACGGCTCGGCCATCGCCCGGCTGATCGACCCAAGGCGGATGGAAACGGGCGCCGTCACCGTGCGGGCCGAGGACGAATCGGTTCTGCTGGCCGATGCCGGATCCTCGGCGGCGGGAAACATCTCGATCGGCGTTTCGGCGGCGCTGATCTTCGGCGACCGGCTGGTGCTGGCCGAGATCACGGGCGGGGGCGAAGGCACGCTGGAGGCGGGCGCCGTTACCGTGACCGCGACGGTGGGCGGGTCGGCCGTCGCCACCTCGCAGGCCGGGGCGGGCGGCGATGACGAGGACGACACCACCGAACCGGGCGCCCCTCCACCGGAAGAACCCGAGACCCGTGACGAGACCCCCGCGCCCCGGCAGTTCCTGGGCGCACGCGCCGACACCCATGCCGACGAGCTGGGCAACCAGGAGGCTGACACCCAGTCCGACGAGACCGAGGGGCAGGGCAGCGAATCGGTCGCCACGGGCGGCAGTTTCGGCTTTGCGCTGGCGGGCGATTTCTCGGGCCATTTCGGCCGGCAGGACGTCACCGCACGGGTAGCCCTGGGCGTGCCGATGACGCTTTCGGGGGCGATGGATGTCACCGCCACCACCGACACCGCGCTTTTCGCCGCCGCCGGCTCGGCCGTGGGCGGGGCGGGGTCGGTGGGAATTGCGGCCTCGGCGGCGCTGAACTTCACCCGCCGCAGCACCACGGCGGAAGTGACCGCGCCCCTGCTGCGCTTCAACGAACACGCGATGCAGGTCTCGGCCGCCGACCGCAGCGATATCCGCCTGCTGGCCGCGGGCCGGGCCGGCGCGGCGGTGAACTTCTCGGTGCTGGGCAGCGCGTCCATCGACTTCGGCCGCGTCGATGTTACGGCGCTGGCCGATGTGGACCAGCTGATCAGCGAGGGCAGCGTCGCGGTCAATGCGCTGAATGCCAGCGATACGCTGATGCTGGCCGGCGCGCTGAAGGCGGCGCCGGAGCCGCCAGCCAACCCTCCCGCCGATCCGCCAGCCGAACCCGAACCCGAACCCGAAAGCGAGCGTGGCAGCGTCGGCATCGGCATCGGCTTTGCAGGCCGGTTCGCGCCGGAAACCGTGACCGCCACCCTGCGCGGCGGCGTCATCGCCTCCGAGGTCAGCGTCAGCGCCCAGCGCACCGGGACGGTGGATGCGCTGGCGGCCTCGGCCGGGGCGGCGGATACCTTCTCGCTGGCCGGGGCGGCGGCGGTGGTGGTGGTCAACCGCGAGGTCCGCGCGGTGATGGACAGCGCCACCGTCAGCGCCGGGGAAACGGCGTCGGTGCGGGCCATCGACAGCGCTGACAGTCGGCTGCGCGTGGGTTCGGAAAGCGAGGCCGACACCGTCAGCGTCGGCGCCGCAGCGGCGATCCTGGTGGAACGGCGCACCACCGAGGCGCTGATCCTTGAAGGCGCGGTCAACACCCATGGGGCGGCCAGCGGCAGCCTGGAAGTCGTCGCCCGCACCGAGGGCGACGCCGATATCCTGCAGACCGGCGCGGGCGAGGCCGGCGACGGCGGGTTCAGCGCCACCATAGGCGTCGGCGCGCTTTATGCCACCCGCACCACCCGGGCCCAAGTGCGCGACAGCTTCGTGCAGATCGACGCGGTAGAGGTGCATGCCGATCAGGGCGGGAACCTGCGCAACCGGCAGGGCAGCACCAACAAGGGCGGCGTGGCGGGCTCGCTGGGGGTCATCGCCACGCGGCTGGTCTCGGACGTGGCGGCGCGGCTGGACAATACCACCGTCTGGGCCGGCACCGACACGGTCAGCGTGCGCGCCGACGAACGCTCGCGCCTGCTGTCACGCTCGGCCAAGACCGGCGAGGGCAGCGCGGCCATCGACATCATGGTCGCCACCGCCATCCTGCGCGGCACGCTGGTGGCCGAGGTCGATGGCGGCTTCATGGGCGCCAACAGCCTGTCGGTGCGGGCGCGTGACGAGACCACGGTGCAGGTCGCGGCGATCGCGCGGGCCGAGACATCGGGCTTCGGGGGCGCCGGCGGGGTGTCCTATGGCGCCAACCGGCTGGATGTGCTGGCCCGGCTGGCCGCGCCGATGGGGGCGCTGGCCAGCGGCGTGACGGTGCGCGCCGAGACCGAGGCGGAACTGACCGGCACGGTGGTCGGGCTCAGCATCAGCGACGGTTTCTCCGCCTCCATCCAGGTGGCATGGCTGACGGTCAACCGCGATGTGCAGGCGCTGGTGGTGGCCGACGCGCCGGATCTGGCCGGCGATCTGACGGTAGAGGCGCGGCGCGAGGATACGCTGGTCGGCATCGGCGCCACGGCCGCGGCGGGTTCCTCGGTAGGGATCGCCGGCAACGTGCTGCAGACCGGCGGGCGCACCCTGGCCGAGGCGCGCCTTTCGGGCGCCGCGCAGGTGGCGGGCGATGTGTCGATCACCGCGCAGGACGGCAGCCAGGCCTTCAACCTGGCGGTGGGGGCGGCGGCCTCGAATGGCGGGTTCTCGGCCGTCGGCTCGATGGCCTATGTGCAGATGGGCCGGCGCCCGGCCGATGCCGTGCCGACCGAGGCGAATGACCGCAGCGAAGCGCAGGAAGCCGCGCTGGAGGATAACCGCGACGAGCTGGGCGACGAGTTCGCCGAGGCCGCGCGGCTGGATGCCACCGACCTGCGCCGCCGCTTCGATCTGGCGACCGAGGCGCGGCTGGTGCTGGAGGACGGCGCGGCGCTGGAGGTGGGCGGCGA
>SKNG01000459.1 GCA_007120685.1 Paracoccaceae bacterium
ACGAAGACATGGCCGCGCGCGCCGTCCCAGTCCTGCACCCGGCCCTGCAGGCCGATCATCTCTTCCCGCCCGGTGGCGACCTTGCGCCGGTGTACCACCGCCGCCAGCCTTGCCACGGCGAAGGAAAACATGAGGCTGCCCACCGCCACCGCCGCCAGTGCAGGCCAGTGCACCTCCATCCCCGGCACCTCGCCATCGAACAGCAGCACGCCACCCATGACGATGGCCACCGTGCCGCCGATGCCCAATATGCCGAAAGAGGGCGAGAATGCCTCGGCCACTACCAGCGCCAGCCCCAGCCCGATCAGCGCCAGCCCGGCCCAGTTGAAGGGCAGGATCGACAGCGCCATCATCCCGGCGATGATGCTGATGCCGCCGATGGTGCCGGGAAACAGCGCGCCGGGGTTCAGGATCTCGAAGACGATGCCGTAAAAGCCCACCAGCATCAGCAGAAGCGCGACGTTGGGGTTGGTGATCACCGACAGGAACTGCGTGCGCCAGTCGGGTTCAAGCGCCACCACCTCCAGCCCCTCGGTATCCAGCACAACCGGCTCGCCATCGACCTCGACAATCATGCCATGCGCGGCGGCCAGCAGGTCATCGGTGGTCCGCGCGATGAAGTCGATCACGTCTTGCTCGGCGGCCTCACGCGCAGTCAGCGTGGCGGCGTCGCGCACGGCGCTTTCCGCCCAGTCGGCGTTGCGCTCGCGCAGTTCGGCCAGACCACGGATCCAGGCCACGGCATCATTGATCGCCTTGGCCTCGGCGGCGGTGCCGGCGCCGGGGCCGGGCGGGGTGCGGCGAGGCTCGGCGGCGGGCTCTTCGCCGTTTCCGTTTTCCTCGGCGGCTTCGTCTTCCGTCTCCGGCTCGGGGGCACGTTCCCGCTCCTGCTCGCGGGTCGGGTCATCGCCGAAGGGGCTGCCGCCCATCGCCACCGGCGTTGCCGCGCCGATGGTGGTCGCCGGCGCCATGGCGGCGACATGCGCGGCATAGGTGATGAAGGTGCCGGCACTGGCCGCCCGCGCGCCGGAAGGCGCCACATGCACCGCCACCGGCACCGGTGAGGCCAGTATCGCGTTCACGATATTGCGCGTCGATGTGACCAGTCCGCCGGGCGTATCCATGCGGATGATCACCAGTTCGGCCTCTTCCTCGCCCGCACGTTCCATCCCGCGGATCAGGTAATCGGCCGTCGCCGGGCTGACCGCGCCATCCAGCGTCAGCACCATGGCCTGTCGTGCGCGCTCTTGCTGCGCCGCCAGATGCCCGGCGGCAAGCAGGAAAACCCCTGTCAGACAGGCCAGACAGGCGGCGAGCAGGCGCAGGGGGCGGCGGGGTGTGGCAAGGAACGACATGGCGGGTACCCGGATGCGGCAGGAAGGGCGCGGCAGGGCCCAGGACGGGGTGCATGCAGCGCTGGCTTGCCTACTGACATAAGGCGCGGCGGCTGTTTCGCAACATCGCGCGCCGGAACCGGGCTGCGGGCCGATGGTCGCAGCCGCCCGCGCTGGGCGCCTTACCGCCCCTGTTCCTTCACCGATTCCATCGCCACATGGGTCGATGTTGCGGCGACATGCGGCAGGCTGGAGATCCGTTCCGCCAGCACCTGCCGATAGCTCTGGATATCCTCGCTGCGCACCTTCAGCAGATAGTCGAAGGCGCCGGCGATCATGTGGCATTCCTCTATCTCCGGCACCGCCAGCACAGCGGCGTTGAACGCCCGCAGCGCCGCCTCGCGCGTGTCCGACAGCCGCACCTCGACAAAGGCGACATGGCCCGCGCCCAGCCGCCAGTGATCGACCAGCGCGCGGTAGCCGAGGATATAGCCCTCGCGCTCCAGCCGTTTCAGCCGCGCCTGGGTGGGCGATTTCGACAGGCTGATGCGCGCGGCCAGCGCGGTGACGCTGATGCGCCCCTCGGTATGCAGGATGCGCAGTATGGCGCGGTCGAAGTCATCCAGATCGTCGCGGGACAAAGGGCTGCACCTGATTGCCTGAACGGTCGGATCGACCGCAGGGAAAGCGTAATCGGGAACCTGTCATCGCGCAATCGGGATATGATGGTGCCAATCGACCTTTGACAGGGGTTTGCCATGCCCGCCCTCGATGATCCCATCCTGCACCCCATCCCCGCAGCCGAGGCCGCGGTGGTCGCCGATCTGATCGCCAGTGCCGATCTGGACGATATCGCCCGCGCCCGCATCGCCGCGCGCGGCGCCGATCTGGTGCGCGCCATCCGTTCCAGCGCCCGGCCCGGGCTGATGGAGGTGTTTCTGGCCGAATATGGCCTGTCCACCGACGAGGGCATCGCGCTGATGTGCCTGGCCGAGGCGCTGTTGCGCGTACCCGATGCGCCGACGATGGACGCGCTGATCGAGGACAAGATCGCGCCTTCGGACTGGGGTCGGCATCTGGGGCATTCGGCCTCGTCTCTGGTCAATGCCTCCACCTGGGCCTTGATGCTGACGGGCCGGGTGCTGGAGGAAGGCGGCGCGGGCGTGGCCGGCCATCTTCGCAGCGCCGTGCGACGGCTGGGCGAGCCGGTGATCCGCAGCGCCGTGGCCCGCGCGATGCGCGAGATGGGCCGGCAATTCGTGCTGGGCGAGACGATTCAGGCCGCGATGAAGCGCGCGGCGGGGATGGAGGCGCAGGGCTACGGCTATTCCTACGACATGCTGGGCGAGGCCGCGCGCACCGAGGCCGACGCGCAGCGCTATTTCGACAGCTACGCCGATGCCATCCGCGCCATCGGCGCGGCGGCGAAGGGTAGCGACAGCCAGCGCAACCCCGGTATCTCGGTCAAGTTCTCGGCCCTGCATCCGCGCTATGAGGAGGGCCAGCACGCCGCTGTCATGGCCGATCTGGTGCCGCGCGTGGCGGCGCTTGCGCGCATGGCGGCGGAGCGCGGCCTGGGCTTCAACGTCGATGCCGAAGAGGCCGACCGCCTGGCTCTTTCGCGCGACGTGATAGAGGCGGTGCTGGAGGACCAGGTGCTGGCCGGCTGGGACGGGTTCGGCATCGTGGTGCAGGCCTATGGGCCGCGCGCGGGGACGATGATCGACTGGTGGCACGGGCTGGCCGCGCGGCTGGACCGGCGTTTCACCCTGCGGCTGGTCAAGGGCGCCTATTGGGATACCGAGATCAAGCTGGCGCAGGTGCAGGGCCTGCCGGGCTTTCCGGTCTTCACGTCGAAATCCGCAACCGACATCAGCTATATCGCCCAAGCCCGGCGGCTGCTGGGCATGACCGACCGGATCTATCCGCAATTCGCCACGCATAACGCCCATACCGTCGCCGCCGTGCTGGACATGGCGCGCACGGGCGGTGTGGCGCCGGATGCGTTCGAGTTCCAGCGCCTGCACGGCATGGGCGAGCGGCTGCACGAGATCGTCAAGGCCGAGGCCGGCACCCGCTGCCGCATCTATGCCCCGGTCGGCGCGCACCGGGATCTGCTGGCCTATCTGGTGCGGCGGCTTCTGGAGAACGGCGCCAATTCCAGCTTCGTCAACCAGATCGTCGATGAATCCGTGCCCCCTGAAACCGTCGCCGCCTGCCCCTTCGCCGCCCACGCCGCGCGCAAGCCGCTGCCGGTGGCGCCGGGCACCGATCTCTTCCAGCCAGAGCGGCGCAATTCAAAGGGGCTGGACCTGAACGCCCGGCCGGACTGGGCAGCGATCGAGGCCGCCCGCGCCCCCTTCGCCGCCACGCGCTTCACCGCCGCCCCCCTGATCGCCGGAAAGGTCTCGGGTGAGGCGGCGCAAGAGGCCCGCAATCCCGCCCGGCCCGACGATGTGGTCGGCACCGTCACCCCGGCCAGCGCCGCCGATGTGGAAACCGCGCTCGCCGCCGCCCGGCCCTGGGATGCCTCGGCCGAAGATCGCGCCGCCATCCTCAACCGTGTGGCGGACCTTTATGAGGAGAACCTCGGCCGCTTCTTTGCCGTGCTGGCGCGCGAGGCTGGCAAGACGCCGCTCGATGCCTTGGGCGAATTGCGCGAGGCAGTGGATTTCCTGCGCTACTACGCCGCCCGCATCACGCCGGCCATGCGGCCTCGCGGGCGGATCGCCTGCATCTCGCCCTGGAACTTCCCGCTGGCCATCTTCACCGGCCAGATCGCCGGGGCGCTGGCGGCGGGCAACGCGGTGCTGGCCAAACCGGCCGAACAGACCCCGCTGGTGGCGGCGCTGGCCGTGGAACTGATGCACCGCGCCGGCGTGCCGCAGACGGCCATTCAACTGCTGCCCGGCGACGGCGCCACGGTCGGCGCGGCACTCAGCAGCGATGCGCGCATCGATGGCGTGGTCTTCACCGGCTCTACCGAGACCGCGCAGACCATCCGCCGCGCCATGGCCGAACACCTGACCCCCGGCGCGCCACTGGTGGCCGAGACCGGCGGGCTGAACGCCATGATCGTCGATTCCACTGCCCTGCCCGAACAGGCCGTGCGCGACATCGTCGCCTCTGCCTTTCAGTCTGCCGGGCAACGCTGTTCGGCCCTGCGCTGTCTCTACGTGCAGCAGGACGTGGCAAAGGGGCTGGAGGCCATGCTGATCGGCGCCATGCAGGCCCAGCGGCTGGGCGACCCCTGGGCGCGCGACACCGATATCGGCCCCGTGATCGACGCCGAGGCTGCGGCCGACATTCGCGCCTATGTCGATGCCGCGCGGGCCGAAGGGCGGGTGCTGGCCGAACTCGACACGCTCTCACCGGGCCATTTCGTCGCCCCCGTGGTGATCCGCGTGGATGGCATCGACGACATCCCGCGAGAGGTCTTCGGGCCTGTCCTGCATGTCGCCCGCTACCGGGGCGCCGATCTGGAAAAGGTCATCGCGGCGGTAAATGCGCGTGGCTACGGGCTGACCTTCGGCCTGCATACGCGGATCGATTCGCGCGTGCAGGCGGTGGTGCAGGCGGTCCATGCCGGCAATGTCTATGTCAACCGCAACCAGATCGGCGCGGTGGTGGGCAGCCAGCCCTTCGGCGGCGAGGGGCTCTCTGGCACCGGCCCAAAGGCCGGCGGGCCATCCTATGTCGCCCGGCTCGCTGCACCCGCGCCCGCGCCCGCCACGCTGCACGCCGACCCCGCGCCCGCCGATCTGGGCGCGCTGCAACAGCGGCTTGGCCCGGCGTCTTCGCCGGCGCCGCTTTCCACGCAGGATATGCCGGGCCCCACGGGCGAATCGAATCGCCTGAGCCTGCTCCCGCGCCCCCCGCTCCTGTGCCTCGGCCCCGGCCCGGATGCCGAAGCCCGCCAGGTCGCCGCCGTCACCGCCCTGGGCGGGCAGGCAGTGGCCGCCCAGGGCGCCTTGCCCGCCGAATGGCTCGAACGGGCGAAAGGGTTCTCAGCCGTGCTCTGGTGGGGCGATGTGGAAACCGCGCGCCGGATTGACCGGGCACTGGCCATGCGCGAAGGCCCGATCCTGCCGCTGATCGCCGCCATGCCGGATGCCGCCCATGTCCTGCACGAACGACATCTCTGCATCGACACCACCGCCTCAGGCGGCAACGCCCGCCTTCTGGCTGCGGTGGCCGCCGAGTAATGCGCAAGTCAAGCCGCTTTTCGGTTCGGTTGGAGGGTTTCCCTGCGTTGGAGCATGGTCCAGATCACGGTGACGCGGCGGCGGGCGAGGGCGATGAGGGCCTGGGTGTGGTGTTTGCCCTCGCGCCGCTTGCGGTCGTAGAAGGCCCGGGAGAGCGGGTCCTTGGTGGAGACGGCACAGAAGGCGCTCTGGTATAAGACGCGCTTGAGCGTCTTGTGGCCGGTGAGCGCGCGACGCCAGCCGTTGCGCTTGCCGGACTGGCGCTGGACCGGCGCCAGTCCGGCGGCCGAGGCCAGCGCATCGGCCGAGGCGAAGCGCCGGATGTCGCCGACACAGGCGATGAACTCTGCCGCGAGCAACGCCGTTTGGCCGATGGGCCTCACTCCCGGCAACGAACGAATGAGGGCGCCGTCAGGGTGGTCGGCCAGGAGCCTTTCGAGGTCGCGGTCGATCCGGGCGATCCGGGCGCGCGCCTCGAGGGCCTCGCCGGCCAGTTCGCGGATCAGCTCGGCGGTGGGGGCCTCGCCGGGCACGGCGATGTGCTGGCCCCGGGCGGCCTCGAGCGCGCGCGCGGCCAGCGCCTCGGAGCCGTGCAGATGCGGGGTCTTGCGCAGATGGGCGACCAGGCCCGCCTGTCCCGCGCGGCGGATCTCGGCCGGCGTGACGAAGCGGGACAGCAGCACCAGCGGTCCCTTGCAGGTCATGTCGAGCCCCCGCTCGAGGCCTGGGAAGATGCCGCACAGAAGCCCGCGCAGGCGGTTCAGGCGGCGGGTCTGGTCCTGCATCAGGTCGCAACGCCGGCCGACCTTGAGCCGGAGCGCGGTGACCGTGTCCGCCTCTGGCAGGATCGGGCGCAGCGCGCGGGTGCGGACCAGTTCGGCGATGGTGCGGGCATCGCGCGGATCGGACTTGCGCTCGCTCCCGGCAAAGCCTTGCCCGGCGCGGTTCACGGCGATCCCCGGCGTGTGGACCAGGGCGAAGCCCTCGGCCAGCAGGACCGCCTCGAGAAAGCGGGCGAACGAGCCCACCACATCGAGGCCGATCACCATCTCGCCGCCCAGGCGGCGCAGGTCCGCGACCAGCGTGTCGATCCTGCCCCCTTCATCGACCGCCACGGCCCAATGGGTCGTCTTGGCCGCGTCGATCCCGACGCTCAACTTCATGACCAGGCCTCCCTCCTGTCCGATCTCCGCAGGCCCCGTCACGCCGACATCGCCTTACACAGCCATCGCGGGCATCGCGTAATCAGCGGTCGTTCAAGGGCGACAAGGCGGGCGGCTCAGCGGCCAGAGCCAGCGAGGACAGCACGAATGACAACCATACCCGCCTTGCCTGCGCCTCCGCAGCTTCTCACCGCAGAGGGCGCAAGAAAACGGGGTAAGGCAGAATGACCGCGCCTGCCCCCCTCTTTGCTCTAGAAATATCCTCGGGGGTGAATGGGCCGCAGGCCCAGAGGGGGCAGAAAGCCCCCTTGCAGCGCCGCGCGCCAGCGCGGCGCCTGGCCCAAGCCAGTGGGCGACCCCGCAGGGGAAGCCCGATGGCGCGGGAGCACGCACGGGCCCCGGCTCCTGGTCAGTTCAGAAGCCGCCGCGCGATGACCTGCGCCTGAATCTCGCCCGCACCCTCGAAGATGTTCAGGATCCGCGCATCGCACAGGATGCGGCTGATCTGATACTCCAGCGCAAAGCCGTTGCCGCCATGGATCTGCAGCGCATTATCCGCCGCCGCCCAGGCCACGCGGGCGGCCAGCAGCTTGGCCATCCCGGCCTCCAGATCGCAGCGCTTGTCGTTGTCCTTCTGCCAGGCGCTGAAATAGGTCAGCTGCCGCGCTACCATGATCTCAACCGCCATCATCGCCAGCTTGTCGGCCACGCGCGGGAATTCGATCAGCGACCGGCCGAACTGCTTCCGATCCTCGGCATATTGCATGCCGACCTCCAGCGCGTTCTGCGCCACGCCCACGGCGCGCGCCGCGGTCTGAATGCGCGCCGATTCAAACGTCTGCATCAACTGCTTGAAGCCCTGGCCCTGCACCTGACCCAGCAGGTTCTCGCCCTTGACGCGGAAATCGTCGAAATTGACCGTGTATTCCTTCATCCCGCGATAACCCAGCACCTCGATCTCGCCGCCCGAGATGCCGGGGTCCACGAAGGGCTGCTCATCCGTGCCCGGCGTCTTTTCGGCCAGGAACATCGACAGACCGCGATAGTCCTGCGTGTCCGGCACGGTGCGCGCCAGCACCGTCATCACATGGGTGCGCGCGGCATGGGTGATCCAGGTCTTGTTGCCGTTGATCACCCAGTCATCGCCCTCCTGCACCGCACGGGTGCGCAGCGCGCCCAGGTCAGACCCGGTGTTCGGCTCGGTAAAGACCGCCGTGGGCAGGATCTCGCCCGAGGCAAGGCCAGGCAGCCACTTGGCCTTCTGCTCGTCGGTGCCGCCGCAGATGATCAGTTCGGCCGCAATCTCGGTCCGCGTGCCCAGGCTGCCCACACCGATATACCCGCGCGACAGCTCCTCGGAGACCACCACCATCGAGGCCTTGGACAGGCCCAGCCCGCCGAACTCCTCGGGGATGGTCAGGCCGAAGACGCCCATCTCGGCCAGCGACTCGATGATCTCCATCGGGATCAGTTCGTCCTTCAGATGCCATTCATGGGCATGCGGCGCGACCTCTTCATCGGCGAAGCGGCGGAACTGGTCGCGGATCATCTCCAACTCTTCGTCCAGCCCCGTGGCGCCAAAGGTCGCCCGGCCCGCATTGTCGCGCATCAGGGCGACCAACCGCGCGCGGGCGGCTGGCGTGTTGCCATTCATCAGCGTGGCAAGGGGCTCGGCGTCGAAGGCGGCCAGATCGGCGCGGCTCAGGCCCAGATCGGCGGGGCGCAGGATCTCGTTCTGCGTCATCGGCAGCCCGCCGGCAATCTGGTTGAGGTATTCGGCGAAACCGATCTGCAGGATCAGCGCCTCCATCTCGCCGAACTTGCCTTCACCCTCCAGCCGGGCGGCCCAGCCCTGCATCTGGCGCAGGCTTTCGACGTAAGTTGCAAGCCAGGCAAAGCCATGCGCCGCGCGCTGTTCCTGATCCAGCAGCGCCGCCTGCACCTTGCCATCCGGCGCCACCCGGGCGGCCAGCTGGGCCTTCGCCTGGTCCAGCAGTGCCTCCAGCGGCGGCAAGGCGGCTTCGGTCCGGGCGGTCAGCCCCTCGATCAGCAGGGCGGCGCCGAGGGCGCCTTGGGGCAGGTCCTGACCGTCATGGGGCATCGGAAAACTCCTTTGTCTCTGTCAGCGGCCCAGATAGGGCCTTTGCGGGTGCAGCGCAACAATAATACGTCAGCCAGTGTCTGCATGCACGAAAATGTCGCAGCGTTTTTTCGGCGTGCAGCGCCTTTGGGGGCGGAGTATAGCGCAACGGTGAAAGGGGAACAGGGATGGATGTGCTTTTCGGCGGACTGCCGGCCTGGGGTTTCTGGCTGGCCTGCGCGATCACGCTGTTTGCGGGCTTCGTGAAGGGCGCGGTGGGCTTTGCCATGCCGCTGATCATGATCGCCTTCTTTTCCTCCTTCATGACGCCGGATGTGGCCCTGGCGGCGCTGATCCTGTCGGTGCTGACGACCAACCTGCACCAGTCGCTGCGTTTTGGCTGGGGCCCGGCCTGGGCCTCGGCGCGGCGCTACTGGCGGCTGATCGCGATGACCTGCGCGGGGATCGTGATCTCGGCGCCTTTCGTGGTGATCCTGCCGCAACAGTTGCTGTTTGCGCTTCTGGGCGTGCCGGTGATGCTGTTCGCGCTGATCCAGCTGACCGGCTGGGCGCCGACAATCCCGCCACGCCATCGCAACGGCTGGGAATACGGGTTGGGCTCGGTAGCCGGGCTTTATGGCGGGATATCCGGCATCTGGGGGCCGCCGGCGATTGTCTATCTGCTGGCCGTGGGCGCCCAGAAGGCCGAGATGGTGCGCGTGCTGGGCGTGATATTCCTGATCGGCGCGGTGGTGCTGCTGGGGGCGCATCTGGCCTCGGGCGTGCTGAATTCGGTGACGCTGCCCTTGTCGGCGGCGCTGGTGGTGCCGGCGGCAGCGGGGATGTGGCTGGGCTTCCGGCTGCAGGATCGGCTGGATCCGGTGCGGTTCCGGCGCTGGACGCTGATCGTGCTGATGGTGGTGGCGCTGAATCTGCTGCGGCGGGCGGTGTTCGGCTGATACGGTTTCCGGCTGATCGCTTCGGCCGCCGCCGGGCGACGCGCCTTCGAAGGCGCGTGGGAAAGGGCTTTCGAAAGCCCTTCTTAGGACGCCGCTACCGGGTTCGTCAGCCGGAAGGCGAATGAGGGGCAGGGGGCGTTGCCCCCTCGGCGCGTGCCGCGCCTCACCCACAGAGTATTTCAGGCAAGATGAGGGGCAGTCAGGGGCGTGCGAGCGAGAGGAAGCCCGCGCCGCGGCACAAGCTGGTCAGATGCGGCGCGGTTTCCGCGGCGACCACGTCGAAAGCGGCGCTGAAGGCCGGCTCGCCATTTACCACGGCGGTGAATTCCCAGCGGCCAGGCAGCAGTTCTTCCTCGACATCGAACTGGAAGAAGATCGCTTCCCTCTCCCCGGCTAGGGCAAAGCCATCCCACGCCTGTTCGGTCCGCCCGTCGGGGGCCATGGCCGGGTGCGTGACGGTGTAGCGCATGGCCACGACTTCGCTGCCCGCGAGGGAGAATTCGACCCCAAAGCCCATGCCAAGCACCGCCGGGGCGGTGCTGCCGTGATGGATCAGGCGCACCGGTTCGTCGGGCACATGTACCCAGCCGGCGAGGGTGTCGGGCGCCGCGCGCCGCCCGGCCAGGGGCGGGTTGCAGATCAGGCCGCGCTGCAGGCTTTCGACATGGGGCGTGATAACCAGCGGTGCCACTGCCAGGGCCGGCAGGGCGAGCGTGGCAAGCGCGGCGCCCAGGGCGGCCGTGCGCCTAGCCAATCGCTGCGGCCTTGATGTCATCGTCGATGAAGGGGACGTATTGCGCGAAATTGTCGGCGAACATGCCGACCAGTTTCTGTGCCTGCCGGTCATAGGCCTCCGGGTCGGCCCAGGTGCGGCGCGGGTCCAGCAGCGCATCGGCAACGCCGGGCACCGAGACCGGCACCTCGAACCCGAAGAAGGGATCCTTGCGGAATTCGGCATCGTTGAGCGAGCCGTTCAGCGCCGCCGTCAGCAGCGCCCGCGTCGCCTTGATCGGCATGCGCGAGCCGGTGCCGTAGGCGCCGCCCGTCCAGCCGGTATTGACCAGCCAGCAGGAGGCGCCGTGCTGGGCGATCTTGGCCTGCAGGAGCTTGCCGTAGACTTCCGGCCGGCGCGGCATGAAGGGGGCGCCGAAACAGGTGGAAAAGGTCGGCTGCGGTTCGGTCACGCCTTGTTCGGTCCCGGCCACCTTGGAAGTGAAGCCCGACAGGAAGTGATACATTGCCTGCGCAGGCGTCAGCCGTGCGATGGGCGGCAGCACGCCAAAGGCATCGCA
>SKNG01000051.1 GCA_007120685.1 Paracoccaceae bacterium
GGCGGGCGACGCCGCCCGCGCCGAGGCCGCCGGCGCCCCCTGACCACGGCCGGCGCGCAGCCGCGCCTCCAGCGTATCCAGCCGCGCACGATTGGCCGGGGCGGCATTGCGGGCCACGCCGAAGAGTTCGGTCAGCTGCTCCATGGTAGCGATTTCATTGGCCTTTTCCAGCGTCGGCTGGGCATCGGCGATGCGGGTGCAGGAGCCCAGCACACCACGATAGGTGGCCAGCGCATTCGCCGTCTGGTCGGCGGCCTGATACATCTCGGCCAGTTGCCAGGCGTTGTTTATCGCCTCGCACCGCATCAGCGCGGGCGTGCGCCGCGCCGTGGCAATGGCCGCGGCATGGTCGCGCCGGGATACCGCCGCATCGAAATTCGCCTGCGCCTCGTTCAGTTCCAGGACGCGCAGCATCTCGGCATCGGGCGACCAGTTCGGCGTGCTGCGCCGCTGCTGATCGATGAGGCTGCGCGCGCCGGAGAAATCGCCGCGTTCGATCCGCGCCCAAATCGGCGCCACATCGACAGCGGCGGTGCCTTCCACGCCCATCGCGCGCAGCGCATCCAGATTGTCGGGCGGGGTCCAGCCGGGAAACTGAGAGCGCAGCCGGCGCATCTCGGCCTGGACCGAACGCTGGTCATTCGAATCCAGATAATAGAGAAGCGCGCGCAGATCCTCGGTCCCGGGGGTGCCGGCCTGCGCGGCGCCGGGCAGCAGCGCAGCCGATGACAGGGCCAGGGCGAGGCCCAGCAGGGCCGGGCCGAACACACGGCGTGGACCAGGGCAGCGCCCGGTCTTCAGATCGGAATGCATTGCGGGGTCACCTCGTTGACGGCGATCATGGCGAACATCTGCAGCGTCGCCGGGTAATAGGGCTGGCGCGGGTCGAAGGCCGGGATGTCGGATCCGGGCTGCCCGGCGCGGCCGGAGCAGGTCAGCAACGCGGCAAGCGCCCGGTAGCCGGGATCGTCGCTGGCCTCCAGCACCACGCCGGATGAAGGCTCGATCACCGTGGGCACCGGCGCGCCGGGCCGCACGGTCTGTTCATAGACGCGCTTCATCTGGCGCACTGCGTCATGCGTGTCATGGCCGGACCACAGCAGGAAAAGCGGCACGCGCATCGCCTCGTAGCCGGCGTTCTGGCTGAAATCCACCGCCGGTTCCAGCCCGTCCGGCGTCACCGTAACCCAGTCCGGCACCAGCCCATCGCTGGCCAGCCGCGCCATCAGCGCCACGCCGTCGCGCGCGGCCTGGGCCAGTTCCTGCACACCGGTCGCAGCGGCCAGTTCGTTCATCGCCAGCGGCATCAGATAGCTGGGATTGACGGTCACCCGCTCGTCATGGACGAAGCCCTGCACCGCCGGCAGGAACAGCAGCCGCGCCGGATCCTCCGGGCTGGGAAGGATGCAGCGCTGGGCCAGCGCCTCGGCTATATCGCTGGCGCGCTGCAGATACCGGCGCTCGGAGAAACGCCGCGCGGCGCGCATCAGCGCCCAGGCGTAGAACAGGTCACCGTCGGCGGCGTTGTTGCGGTCTGGCACCGGATTGGCGGTATCGGGCAGGTAGCGCCAGGACAGCAACGCGTCCGAACGCAGCGCCAGATGGCGCTCTGTCCAGTCGAACATGCGGGAAAAGGCGTCTCGGTCGCCGAATTCCACCGCCAGAACCATGCCGTAGCCCTGCCCCTCGGAATGGCTGGCATGCTGTTGCAGGCGATCGACGACGCGGCCGTTTTCTGCCAGATAGCCCTCCTTCCAGGCCTGCCAGACCTGGCCCGCCGTGCTTGCCAGATCGCTGGTCAGAAACAGCGCCTGGCCCGTCGCCGGCACGGTGCCGGCGGCAAGCCCCGCCGTGCCAAGCGCCGGCGCGCCGCAAAGACAAGAGAGGAAACGACGTCGGTTCATGGCGATCAATGCTCCCGTGTTGCAATCACCAGGCGCAGCGCCACCAGGGCCGACAACAGCGCCAGGAAGAAAAGCCCGATGACATAGCGCACCGGCATGGCCGAGACGAAATTGCCCAGCACATGGCGCATATTGCCCAGCGTGATCGGCTCCAGCAGGGTTGGCTGGCGGTCCGGCGCGTACCAATTCTGCCACTGCCCATCGCGGTCCAGCACCGAAACCTGGCCGCGCGGCCCGTCGCCGCGTTCGCGCGCAGCGGCGATCGCCCCCGCCACCGCCGAAATGTCGCTGCCGGGCGCGCGCAGCATCCAGATGTGCTGTGGCCGGCTGGTGTCCAGTTGCAGCAGGATTGCCTGCCCGCGCTGCTCTCTCAGCCAGTGTTCCAGCATCATGCCGGGGCGCGGATGCAACCATTGCAGGGCGATACTGGCCTGGCGCGTCAGCCATGCCCAGCCGGCCGAGACGCCGGTTTCAGCCTCGCGCTGCGGGCTAAGATCCAGCAGGCCGGCCTGGCGGGCGCTGCCGCCCGCGCTGCCCGTACCGCCCGCACCGCCCGCACCGCCGGCATCGGCGTAAAGCCCCGCAGCAGGCTGATTGACCAACACTGCCTCGATTGCGTTTCGACTGAAGGGATAGCCGCCGGTGGGCACCGAGCCCAGATCGTCGATCGACAGCAGATGCAGCCGGGTGGCGAGCGACTCACGCCGTTCCCGCCCGCCTGAAACCAGGGCGGCGCGCAGCGTGGCGATGTCATCCGGCGGAAAGGCCCGAGCCGTCATCTCGTTGGCGGTCACGCTGCGCGGGTGCAGGTTGACGAAGGCGAAATGCATGTCCGGCAGAAACATCGACGGGCTGTAGGGGACGCTCAGCGTCGAGCCCGCGCCGAGCGCCAGGGCCGCGTCTTCCCAGGTCGGACAGGGCAGATCCGGCGGGTCGCCGGGAATGATCGCCTCGAACCCCAGCGTGTTGGTGCCGGCATGCAGCAACCGCGCCTCGAAGCGGATGGGGAAATCCTCGATCATCTGGTTTGGCTGGCCCCGCAGCGGCAGAAGCCGGACATTGGTGTCGTTGACATGGACCAGCAGCATGGCGCCGCGCGGCAATTCGGCGGCATAGGCGTAGTCCAGACGCAGTTCCGCCTTGGCGTTGGTCAGAATCACGAAATCGTCCGGCAGCCTGAAACGTTGCTCGATACGCTGATAGCGGTTGAACACCTCGACGCTGCGGAACCCAAGCGCGGACAGTGGCATCGGGCGTTGCCCGTCGATCAATGTCTGCGAT
The DNA here is from genome assembly GCA_007120685.1 of Paracoccaceae bacterium. GTDB lineage: Bacteria > Pseudomonadota > Alphaproteobacteria > Rhodobacterales > Rhodobacteraceae > Pararhodobacter. The sequence continues at coordinate 3,186 of SKNG01000051.1, forward strand.
GGCCGGGCGGTTCCGGCGATCCTGGTCTCGAACTCGGGAAGCGGCTGCAGCGGCTCTCCCGGCCTGAACCTGATGACCATGACCTGCGCCCCGTCGCCGGCCATCCGGAACTGCACCCGCTGCTGCGCGGCCGGCAGGAAGGTGACCCGCGCCGCCGAGGGAGCCTCTTGCTGCACGCGCCAGTGGCCGGTGAAGCGGAACGGCACCGGATCGCCGCCCAGCGCCTCGCTGATATGCTCGGTGACATGGGCGACCCATTGCTCTGCCTGCTCGCCCAGCCCGGCAATGCCCGCGATCTCGACACCGCCACCACTGGCAGCGGCCGCGGCCACGCCCAGCAGGAAGGCCGCCTCGCCGCCATCGGCCGGCGGGCCATCGAGCAGGGCGCCGCTGGCCGCTAGATCGACATCCGACCAAAGCGCGAAAGAGGCATCCGGGCCGCAGAAGATGCGATGATGCTGGACAAGCTCGATGCGCACCCGGTTCTCGCCCTGACGCAGCATCGCCGGATCGACCGTCAGGTCCAGCGCCCCGAAGCCGGTGACATTCTCCAGCCTGCCGGTGCCGACGTACGCTTCGTTCAGATAGACCCGAAACCGCGAGCGTTCGGGCAGCACGTTGATCGACGAACGGGTGGCGATGCGCAGGCCCTGCACATGGTCCGGGTCCGGGATGAAGAGCATGAATTCCAGATCGCGGGTTTCGCCGTCGAAGCGCATCGCGCTGCCGGCGGCGCTGCCTCTGGCGTGCAGCGGGCGCAGCGGGCTGATGAATTGCGCAGGCTCGGCACCCGGATCCCTTTGCGTGCCACGCGCGCGCTCGGCGGCGAAGCGCTCGGCGGTCAGGCGCGCCACGATGTCGGCATCCTCTTCGCCATCCTCGTCGGCCAGGGGCACGGGGATGATGGCGCCCTGCGCCAGGGCGGCACCGCCAAGACCGACCACGCCCGCCCCGGCAAGGACAAGCGACAGCGCCAGCAGGCGCGTGACTTCAAGCGGTGACGCCTTCATATCGGGTTCTCCGCATCGCGCGGGCGCCAGCCGGTGGTACGGGGCTGCGCTGGTGCCAGGGCGTCGGGGCCCGCCGAGGGTGCCGGGTCCGGCCGCCCCCAGCCGTCGACGCCCGCTGCGGCATGGCTGCCGGGGCCCGGCTGGGCACGGGACCGGCCAGCAAGGGCAATGTCCACCGGCGCCGGTGCGGGCGGCGGGTCGAAGGTTTCGCCGAAGGCCAGCAGATGCGCCGGTGTCGTGCCCTTGTGCACCACCGCGCGCTCGCGTTCGCGCTGACGGGCAAGCCGCGCGGGTTCGGCCGACAGCGCCCCCACTGCATGCCAGATCCCTGTCAAGGACAGGCCCAGGACATAGACCAGGCCGCGCAGCAGCCCCATCCTCTTGTTGCGCATGGCACGCACCGCCTCCCAGGAAGCAGAGTCGCCGAAGATCATGTGCGCGACCGTCTCGCGCACGATCATCGGCTGCTTGGGGTCGAAGCGCACGCCGACCGTCACAGCGCCGGTTTCGGTGCGGACCGTTTTCACCTGCACCCGGACCGCGTTTTCCAGATGCGGCGATTTCGGGAACTCGGGCGTGAAATAGAAGGTGTCGCCCACCTTGGGCATCACAGGCATCATGCCGGTCGGTCCCGGCTGCGGGCGCAGCACCATGCTGGCCCCCGAGGTGGAGGCATTGACCACCGTCGCCGGCAGGAACACGGGATCGTCCACGCCCAGCGCCACCACAGCCGGAACGTTGACGGGCACCCGCGGCACGGCGCGGCGCTGCTGGCGTTCGGCGATGGCACGCAACGCCGCCCCTACCAGCAGGAAGTTGAACAACGCCCAGCCACCGACGATCATGACGATCTCGCGGTCACCGGGGAACATGATCCAGCGCGTGACAGCGGCGATCACGCCCAGCAGCGCCAGGGCAAAGATGATCAGCAGCGGCTCGTAGATCGGCGAGATCGAGTCCTCTTCCTGCACCTCGTCCTTGGCGGTGACGTTGAACTTGGCGCCGCGCGGGTTCCAGATGGTCTTGAAGATCGCTGAGGACAGGTAAGGCGCCTGTGCGGTTTCGTAGATTTCTGAAATCAGCGGCCATCGCACCCGTGAATAGAGGGCGTTCTGGATCATGAAGCTGACCGCCATGTAGCTGGTCATGTAGACCGCGACTTCCTGGATGGTGGCGACGAAGATCTGCAGGCCGAAGAACAGATACAGCAGCGGCGCCAGGATGAAGGTCAACCGCACTAGCGGAAACAGCCAGAAACCCATCGAATTGAAATAGCAAAGCCGCTGCGTCAGGCTGAGCCCCGGCCCCCAGAGCGGGTTCTTGAGAATCAGAAGCTGCGTCATGCCGGTGGCCCAGCGCCCGCGCTGCTGGATAAAGCTGACAAAGGATTCGGGCTGCAGACCGGCGATCATCGCATGATCGACGTAAAGCGATTTCCAGCCCTTGCGGTGCATGGTCAGCGCGGTTTCGGCATCCTCGGTAATGGTATCGCCGGCAAAGCCGCCCACATCGTCCAGCGCCGCCCGGCGCAGGACAGCGGCCGAACCGCAGAAGAACGCGCCGCCCCAGCGGTCCAGCCCGCGGTGCGAGAGATGGTAGAACATCTCGTTTTCCGGCGGGCAATCGGGACGGAAGCCCAGGTTGCGGTCGATCGGATCGGGGTTGAGGAAGAAATGCGGCGTCTGCACCAGGAACAGCTTCGGATCCTGCACGAAGAAGCCCACGGTGCGGGCCAGGAAATCGCGGCTGGGCACATGGTCGGCGTCAAAGACCACCACCAGGTCGCCGTTCAGCCGCTCCAGCGCCGCCGACATGTTGCCGGCCTTGGCATGCTCGTTGCGCGGGCGGGTGGAGTATCTTACCCCCAGTTCGGCGCAAAGCTGCATCAGGTCGCGCCGACGCTTGCGCGCCTTCTCTGCAACATCCGGGTCTTCGTGGTTGCAGCGCGCGTCCGTGCCGCCGTCGTCGCACAGAACGACGGTCCGTTTTTCGGCCGGATAGTGCATGTTGCGCGCCGCCGACAGGGTGATCGACAGCATCTCTACCGGTTCGTTGTAGCTGGGCACCAGGATGTCCACGGTCGGCAGATCGGCGACCAAGACCTTGGGCGGCAAGCTGCGCTTGACCGGATCGGCGGTCAGGAAACCCGAAAGGAAGAAAACGGCAATGGCATAGGTCTCTACGATGAACAGAAGCAGGGCCGGGACGAAGGACCACCATTCGGCCAAGGGTGGCAGCGTCTCGGTCGCGCGCCAGGCCCAGTAGCGCAGCACCAGGGTCGAGGCGACGGCCATCATGGCAAAGCGCATGACGATGCTGCGGTTTGCGTGGGGCTTCAGCAGCATAACCACGACAACCGCGGACAACCCCAGCAATGCCTGCACGGCGATCGAGGTAGGCACCGACACGAAGACGCCGATCAGCGCCAGCAGCAGCACCCACGCAACCAGATTGAGCCGTTGGGCGAGATGCAGCGGTCTGGTTCCGATCAGCATTGCCATGTCAACTGTCCATTCTACCGGTCACGCGGCGGGCAAGGGCTGCCCGCATCAACCTCTCGGGGCGGCATGGGGGGAAAGCGTGCGGATGGTCCGTTGCGGCGCCCCGCCCACCGAAAGTGCCCGGCCACCACCCATCGGCGCCAGCGCCTGCTCGGCGCTCCCGGGCACACAGTTGCGCATCACCACATCCAGCGCCGCGGCCCCCTGCGGCAGGGGCCGGGCACTGCCGGTCAGCCGACGCATCACCAGCACGCAGGTGATGCCGGTGCCGACCCGCTCGGTTGCGTAGGTATACGCGCCAAGTTCGTCACGGCCGCTGAGCAGGGAAGAGGGCTGCAACGAGGTAAAGGGCGCCGGCAGGCCGCCAAAGCGGGCGGTGATGTCCTCGATGCTGAATTCATTCAGCCGGGCGGTGGACCGGGTTTGCGCGCGCACCTGGATGGTGTTGTCCCCGGAAATGGCGGTGGCATTGGGCAGGACGATCCGCTGCTCCATCGCGCCACCCAGCGAGCGTTGCAGGACGATCAGCGCATCGGGCGCATGCACCAGTGACCGCGAGGCCGGCACCAGCGCGAAATCGACGGTCTGCTCTAGCGTCTGAAGCTCTGGCCGGTGATCTGGGTTGAACACCCGCATGATGGAATCGCGGCTGCGGTCGCTGTCGGCCTGGCTGCAGGCCACCAGCAGCCCGCAGACCAGCGCCAGAGCGGCCGCCACCCTTACCCCGGTTGTCGCGCGGGCCGCGGCCAGCCAGGACAGCGCCGTCCCGCCTGACCGTTTGAAATTCCTGCCGGCCATGCCGCCGGTATCAGCCCGGGCAGGCCCGATGCCTGCCGCGCATGATGTCAGTTCCTGCATCCGTTCTGCCCTGCTCGATGAAGCCGGGGCAGCACAGGCCATGACATGACCAAGCGTGACGACGGCGTTACCGCCGCGTTTGTTTTCTGGCTGAGGGCCACTGCTGCTGCCTCGGGTCATTCTTTTTATTACTCCCACCTTACTGAATTGCGCGATTTGGTGCAATCCAATTTGGCGCCGTCGGGGCTTTCGCCTCTTGCTGGCGGCGAAACCGGGCAGAAACTGGGCAAAAAGACGATAATCGGACGAAATCGCCCGAATCCGGCGCCTTTGTTGCGGGACAGGAAACGCCGGCCGTCAGCCGCGCCGGGCCTGAAAGAACGTCTGCAGAAGCGCTGCTGCGGCGTCCTCGGCGATGCCGTCATAGACCTCGGGCGCGTGGTGGCATTGCGGATGGCTGAAGACCCGCGCGCCATGCGCCACACCGCCGCTTTTGGGGTCGCTCGCCCCATAGTAGAGCCGGGCAATGCGTGCAAAACCTATGGCGGCAGCGCACATGGCGCAGGGTTCCAGCGTGACGTAAAGCGCATGGCCCGGCAGCCGTTCCGACCCGGCAGCAGCGCAAGCCGCGCGCAGGGCCAGCAGTTCGGCATGGGCGGTGGGGTCCGACAGTTCGCGCGTGCGGTTGCCGGCGCGGGCCACCACCCGGCCCCCGGGATCGACGATCACCGCGCCCACCGGCACCTCGCCGCGTTCGCCGGCCGCGCGCGCCTCGTCCAGCGCGATTGACATGAAAGCCGGAAACCGGTTCACAGAACTCTCTCCGCCGCCCCAACCCGTCACCACACCGAACCGGAATCCCCCCGGATATGACCAAACCGCCCCGCGAGCCCCGATCGAAGCCGCCCGCCCCACCCGCGGCGGCCGATGGCGAGCGCATCGCCAAGGTGATCGCCCGCGCCGGGCTGGCCTCGCGCCGTGGGGCCGAAGCGATGATCGCCGCGGGGCGGGTTGCCGTCAACGGGCGGCGTATCGACAGCCCGGCGCTGAATGTCACGCCGAAAGACCGGATCAGCGTCGATGACCGCCCGCTGGCCGCCCCCGAACCCCCGCGCCTGTGGCTTTATCACAAGCCGGTCGGGCTGGTGACGACGATGCGCGACGAAAAGGGCCGGCCCACGGTATTCGGCGCGCTGCCGCCAGAGTTGCCGCGCGTGGTGTCGGTGGGGCGGCTGGATCTGAACTCGGAAGGGCTGTTGCTGCTGACCAATGACGGTGCCCTGAAGCGGCGGCTGGAACTGCCGGAAACCGGTTGGCTGCGAAAATACCGGGTGCGGGTTCATGGCCAGCCGGATGAGGCGATGCTGGCACCGCTGCGCGATGGCATCACGGTCGAAGGCGAGCGGTTCCAGCCGATGCAGGCGCGCATCGACCGCCAGCAGGGCGCCAACGCCTGGCTGACCATCGGCATCCGCGAGGGGCGCAACCGCGAGATCCGCCGCGCCCTGCAGGCGGTGGGACTGTCCGTGAACCGGCTGATTCGCACCGGTTACGGGCCGTTTCAGCTGGGCAAGCTGGCGGCGGGCGCGGTGCAGGAGGTGGCCCGACCGGTGCTGCGCGATCAACTGGGCCTGAGCTTTGGCTCCGACCCCGCCCCGGCGCCGGCGCCGGTCAGGGCGCCCGGACCGGGGACGCGGCGCAAGAGACCCGCAAAGGCGCCGACTGCCCCCCGCCCCAGTCCCGGCAAGCGACGCTGAAGTTAACAACCGGCGCTTTAATCGGCCGCTGGGATGGTCTATCGTCACCTGAACTTACAGGGCGAGACCGGAACCGCCCCGACGGCCAGGCATTGTCCCGGTCACCGAACCGACCCGGCACCGGCAACGGATTGAACAGGATGGGTGCATGACCTCCCGCGGGATTCAGAACACCAGCTATGTGCTGCTGCTGGCGCTGATCGTCTACGTCTGGGCATTGGGGAGCTAGGCCATGGCCAGACGCTTCGGCGGCGCCCACAGCCCCGACGGCGACCCCCGCCCCGGCAAGACTGGCAGCCAGGGCACCGCCCTGCCGGTGAACCGGCGCGTGAACCCGGTGGGCGCGCGGGTGCATCTGCTCTTTGCGCTGCCCTTCCTCTTCGCCATCCGCGCGTTTTTCCGCGACCCGGCGGGCATGGCCGTAAACCTCGGGATCTTCGCGCTGCTGATACTGGCGGCGTGGCTGACGCGCGAAGGCGTGCTGGCCCAGGCCGCCTATGACGCCCGCCGCGTCGCCCGCCGCCCGGCGATCCCGCGCAAGCTGTTTGGCGCCGTGGCCATGGGGCTGGGGCTGGGCGTGGCGGGGTTCATGGGCAGCGGCGGGCCCGCGGCGGGAATGATCTTTGCCGTGCTTGGCGCGGGCCTGCATCTGGCCGCCTTTGGCCCGGACCCGATGCGCGACAAGGGGATGGACGGCATCGACGCCTTTCAGACCGAACGGGTGGCTCGCGCGGTGGAACAGGCCGAGGCGCATCTGAAGGCGATGAACGATGCCGCGCAGCGCTGCCGCGACCGGCAGGTGGACGACCGGATGCGCGAGTTCCAGACCCATGTCCGCCAGCTTCTGCGCACGGTCGAAAACGACCCCCGCCGCCTGGCCGCCGCGCGCCGCTACATGGGCGTCTATCTGCTGGGCGCCCGCGATGCGACGGTGAAATTCGCCGATCTTTACGAGCGTCGGCGCGACGAGGCAACGCGGCGCGACTATTTCGCCCTGCTGGACGATCTGCAGCAGAATTTCGCCCTGCGCACCGAAACCCTGCAGGAAAGCGACCGCATGGCGCTGGACATCGAGATGGATGTGCTGCGCGAAAGGCTGGAGCGCGAGGGGCTACGGGTGGAGGCGCCCGCCACGCAGGACGGTGACGAAACCACCACACGAGTCTGATACGACCTTCATACCTGTCCGAAAGGAACCGCCGATGAGTGAGCAAGTCCGCCAGCAGGCCCTGGAACTGACCGCCGCGATAGAGAAAACCGCGCTGGCGCCGCTGCCGGAGCCGGCGGGCGATCTGGTCACGCTGGATCAGGCCCAGGGCGACGAGGCCGAGGCGATCCGCACCCGGATAAGCGAAATCGACATGGGCTCTACCGGCTCGATCATCGGTTTCGGCTCGCGCGCGCAGCTGGAACTGCAGCAGATCAGCCAGGCGATGCTGCAGGACGTCAAGAACAAGGATCTGGGCCCGGCCGGCGACTCGCTGCGCCAGATGGTCACCACCATCCGCGGCTTCTCGGTGACCGAACTGGACACGCGGCGTGAACGGTCCTGGTGGGAACGGCTGACCGGCAAGGCCGCGCCAATGGCCAATTTCATGGCGCGCTATGACAATGTGCAGGGGCAGATCGACCGGATCACCGAGAACCTTCTGGGGCATGAGACGGTGCTGCTGAAGGACATCAAGTCGCTGGATCTGCTGTATGAGAAGACGCTGGATTTCTACAACGAACTGGCGCTCTACATCGCCGCCGGCGAGGCCAAGATCAAGGAACTGGACA
>SKNG01000425.1 GCA_007120685.1 Paracoccaceae bacterium
ACAGGTCGGTATTCTCAGCCATACTATCCTCCGGATCGTCAGACTGACACCGCACACCCTGCGGCCGGGCTGGAAACGGCACCTTGCGGCCCCGCCCCCGTCTTCCCCGCCCCCGGACCAGGCCGGTGACGCAGGAAACGGTTGTCGCGGCTTCTCAGCCGCGGAAGATCATCGGCACGATCTGGTTCGCCTCGGCCTTCGCGCGGGCGACCGGCCCGGTGGCCGGGCGGCGTGCATGGCGCAGGACGGACCAGCCGTAACCCGCCAGCGCGAAAGGCAGCGCCAGCAGGAAGACTGGCGCGAAATAGAACAGATGTTCCACCCGCCCGGGCCGCGCCGCACGGTGATGGCGCGGGGAATTGACGCTGAAGTCAGCCATGGTGCCTTCTCCTCCTCACTGAGATCCGCGCGCCGCGAGGGCGGCGGACTGCCCTGCCCCGGCGCCACGCAGCGCCAGGACGGTTTCCTTGACCACGCGTTCCTCGCCAGCTTCCAGCGCGGCCTTCTCGGCGGCGTCACGCAGGGTGCGGGCGGCGGAAATGCGGGTCAGAATGGGGTGTTCGGCCACGATCCGGTCCAGCTCCGCCTGGGCATCGGCATCCCAGGGGAAATCGCGCCGCAGCGTGGTGGGCGTGGCCGCGGCGCTGTCCATCTCGCTGCCCAGGGGCAGGATGTGGAACAGCGCATCAAAGAGGCCGTTGCAGACCTCCTGCAGCACATAAGCCGCGCCCGCATAGCCCATGAAGGGCGTGCCGGTATGCCGGCGGATCGCGGCGCCCGGAAAGCTGGCGGGGATGAAGGCCGGGGCCGGGCCGTGGCCTGCCTTCTGCTCGGCCATGTAGATCTTCTCGTTGATCGAGCCGAAGACGATCAGCGGCCGCTTCGACCCGATCTGGGCGCGCACATCCTCGTTGTTCGTCTTCGCCCCGCGCACCCGGGCAACCGCAAAGGCGCAGGGCATGCCCAGATCGCTTTCCAGGTAATGCCGCAGGCCCCGTGCATAGGTCTCGTTCGCCACGACGGCAAAGCTGGCGGTGGCGAAGAAATCCTGCGTGACCGAGCGCCAGAGATCCCAGACCGGCTTCAGTGTGGAATGCTTTTCGCGCGCGATGAAGGGCTCGGGGTCCAGGCCCAAAAGCTCGCCCAGCGTGCGCAGGAACAGCGTCGTCGACTCCATCCCGATCGGCGCCTGCAGATACGGCTTGCCCAGCACCTCGGCCAGGTTGCGGCCGAATTCGCGGTACATGACCACGTTGACATCGGCATTCACCAGATTGCGCATCTCGGCCAGATGGGCGCCCAGCGGCATCACCATGTTGACCTCGGCGCCGATCCCTTCGACCAGACGCCGGATTTCGGCCAGGTCCGAGGGCATGTTGAAGGTGCCGTACATGGGCCCCAGGATATTGACCCGCGGCTTGGCCCCTTCCTCGCGCTTCTTCTCCTTCGGCATCCGGCCCTTGGTCATGCCGAATTCGGTGAAGATCCAGGTCATTGCCCGGTCGGCGGCTTCCCATTGGTCCTCGTCGATGGTGCGCGGCAGGAAGCGCTGGATATTGGTGCCCATCGGCGTGACGCCGCCGCCGATCATCTCGGCGATGGAGCCGGTGACGACCACGGCGGGCAGCGCCGGGTCCAGCACCTTCCAGGCGCGTTTCATCGCGCCCTCTGTCCCCTCGCGGCCCAGTTCCTCCTCGCCCAGCCCGGTCACCACGATGGGCAGTTCATGCGGCGGCAGCGCGTCGGTGTAGTGCAACACGCTGGTCACCGGAAGGTTCTCGCAACCCACCGGCCCGTCGATGACCACCTGCAGGCCCTTGACGGCGCAGAAGGCATAGACGGCGCCCCAGTATCCCCCGGCGCGGTCGTGATCGGTGACCAGCATCAGATCATCTCCTCGGCCTTGGCGGCGCGGGCGGCCTTGTCCAGCTTCTTCTGGTTCAGGGCGCGGAAATCCGGGCGCAGATTGGGGCTGCCCTCCCAGATGCCGGCGGTATCGCCCTCGCCCACGCCCTCGAAGAATGCCTTCATCCCGTCCATGCGCGCCTTGCCGGCGATGGCGGCATTGACCACCTCGCCCAGACTGCCCGCACCCGCCGGCCCCATCAGCGGCCGGGCCGAGATCAGGTTGGTGAAATACAGGGACGGTATCGCGCGCTCCTTGGCGTGCTGCACCACCGGGGTGGTGCCGATCACCAGATCAGGGTCCAGCCCGTCGGCGGCGGCCAGATCGTCGGCTAGGCTGGCGCGGAACTTCACCACCACGCCGCGCGCCTCCAGCCATTCCTTGTCGGCCTTCGACCAGGGCGAGGCCGCGCAAGCGGTGCCCACATAGGCCACATCCGCGCCGCTTTCGATCAGCAGACGCGCGACCAGCAGCTCCGAGCCCTCATAGCCCGACAGCGTGATCCGCCCCTTGATCGGCGCCTTGGCCAGCGCCTCCTTGACGGCAGGCACGAAGGCGTTCTGCGCGGCGGCGATCTGCGCGGGGTTCACGTTGAATGTCTCGCCGATGGCGGCCAGCCAGTCATGCGTGCCGTCCACACCCACAGGCGCGGAACCCAGGATGGGCCGCCCCGCCGCCTGGAATTCGCGCACGGCGGCGGCATAGAAGGGATGGATCGCGGCGACCGCACCGCTGTCCAGCGCGGCATAAAGCTCGCGCCATTCGCGCGTCGGTACCACCGGCCCGGCAGCCAGGCCCATCGGCGCCAGCATCGCGCCGATCATCATCGGATCGGCCGGGAACATCTCGCCCAGAAGCGCCACGGTCGGCCGGTCGGACCGGCCCGCCTCGGGCGCGGGCACCGGCCCGGCCTCGATCTCGGCGCGGGCATAGTTCAGCATGGCACCGGCCAGCACGTCCTTGGCCTCGGCATGGG
>SKNG01000091.1 GCA_007120685.1 Paracoccaceae bacterium
CCGCCTGGCAGCAGTGAAAGGCCGAGGAGAAGTTGATCGCCATCTGGCGGTCGAATTCCGCCGCCGGGATGTCCGGGAAATCGGACATGAAGCAGGTGCCGGCGTTGTTGACCAGCGCATCCACCGGGCCGATGCGGGCGAAGGCATTGCTGACCGCATCGGTATCGGTCAGATCCACCACCATCGGCGTGAACCCCGGCCCGGCGGCCTCTTGCGCGTCTTTCAGTCCGTCCGCGTCGATGTCCAGCCCGGTCACCTGAAAACCGTCCGCCTGCAACCGGGCGGTGATCGCCCGCCCCATGCCGCCCGCCGCACCCGTCACCACGGCCACACGGTCCTGCCCGCTCTGTGCCATTTTCCCTCCCGCTGTCACTGGTCGACAGACTGGCCGAAAAAATAGTGGATTTCAACAATTCTATAGAATACGCTTTTTCCTATGTCAGAGCCTGCCAAGACGGATATCGCTTTCGACTTCCTGCGCCAGGACATCCTGGCCGGCCATTTCGTGCCCGATCAGCCCCTGCGCGTGGCCGATCTGTCCGGCCGCTACGGGCTCAGCGCCACGCCGCTGCGCGAGGCGCTGTCGCGGCTGGCGGAAAAGCGGCTGGTGGTGGCGGCGGCCAATCGCGGCTGGCGGGTGGCGCCGGTCTCGCTGGTGGAATTCGAGGATATCGCCCGTGCGCGGCTGGCGATCGAAAGCGCGCTGCTGGCTGATGCCATCGCTTGCGGCGGGCTGGAGTGGGAAAGCGGCATCGTCGCCGCGCATTACCGGCTGGCGCAGACCACCGCGCCGCTGGGCGAGGATGACACGCTGGAAAACCGCCAGCGCTGGATCGCCGCGCATGAGGCCTTTCATGGCGCGCTGCTGGCCGCGGCGCGATCGGCCTGGCTGAAGGATTTCTACCGCCAGACGGCCGAACAGTTGCAACGCCACCATCAGGCGGTGCTGTTCCACACCACCGCGCAACAGGACCGCGCAGCGATGGATACCATCCTGCGCACGGCGCTATCGGTGCCGCGCCACACAAGGCTGATGGACCTGGCGCTGGCGCGGGACGAAGGCGCGGCGCTGCGCGAACTGGCCGCGCATATCGACACGACGCTGACGATCTATCGCCGGATCGTGGCTTCGCAACAGCCGACCACAACCACCACCCCGACAGAGAGGACGGACGCATGATGAAAAAGAACCTGATCGCCGGTATCGGCCTGGCCGTGGGCCTGGCGCTGGGCGCCGGCGCGGCCCTTGCCGAGCGCCAGACGCTGCGCGTGGGCGCCTATCCGGCCAACCCGCCCTGGGAGTTCAAGAACGAACAGAACGAGTTCGAGGGCTTCGAGGTGGACATGATCACCGAGATCGCCGAGCGGCTGGACATGGATCTGCATATCGATGATTACGGCTTCCAGGCGCTGTTCGCCGCCACCGCATCGGGCCGGATCGATGTGGCGATCTCTACCATCACCATCACCAATGAGCGGCTGGAAAACCAGTCCTTCACCCAGGGTTACTACGACGCCGACCTGTCGCTGGTCACGCGTCAGGGCCGGCTGGAAGGGCTGGAGGACATGCGCGGACAGGTGGTCGGCGCCATCGCCGCCTCGACCGGCGAGCGCTGGATCAACGCCAACATGGAGGAATACGGCTTCGGCAACGTGGTCACCCATCCCACCCAGCAGGGCCTGCTGCTGGACGTGCTGGCCGGGCGCATCCATGGCGCCATTGGCGATGTCACGGGTTTTGTCTTCGCCGCGCAGGAAATGCCCGATCTCTATATCGCCGAGGTCATCCCCACCGGCGACCGCTACGGCATGATGCTGCCGCAGGGCTCGGCGCTGCTGGAGCCGATCAATGATGCGATCTCGGCCATGAAGGAAGACGGCACCATGGCCGCAATCTACGAGCGCTGGCTGGGCCAGCCGCCGGCGGACGGCACCTCTACCATCACGGTGATGGACATTCCCACCGAGGAATGAGCGCCCGACCCTGCCAACCGGGGCAGCCCCGCGCGGGCTGCCCCTTTGCATGAGCCAGTCGTCACCCCCGCAATCGCAATCGGAGCCGCGGCCGCCATGGGCTTTGTCGATACCTTCCTGAACTATGACGTGATCATGCGCACGCTGCCGATGCTGTGGCGCGGCGTGGGCAACACGCTGGCGCTGGCCGGCGTCACGCTGACCGTGGGTGCGGTTCTGGGCGTTCTGGTCTGCCTGATCCGGCTATACGCGCCGCTGCCCTTCCGCATCCTCGCCATCGCCTTTGTCGATCTGTTCCGCGCCATCCCTATCCTGGTGCTGCTGGTGCTGATCCATTTCGCGCTGCCCTTCGCGGGGGTGGTGTTCAGCGCCTTCACCTCGGCCACGGTGGCGCTGACTCTGGTCTTTGCCGCCTTCACGGCAGAAGTGTTCCGCGCCGGTATCCAGGCCATCCCGAAGGGGCAGATCGAGGCCGCGCAGGCGTTGGGACTGCCCTTTCCGGTGATCATCTGGAAGATCATCCTGCCGCAGGCCTGGCGCATCGCGCTGCCGCCGCATACCTCCAACTCGGTGGCGATTGCCAAGGATACCTCGCTGGCCTCGGTCGTGGCGATGCCGGACCTGCTGAAGCAGGCCACCGACGCGCAGGCGCTGACCGCCAACCCCTCGCCGCTGGTGGCTGCGGCGCTGATGTATCTGATCGTGCTCTTGCCCGCGGTGCGGCTGGTCTCCTATCTGGAACGCCGCTACCGCCCGCTCTAGGACCCGCGCGCCCCGCCGAAGGACAGACCGATGACCGATGATCCCGCCCTGCCCGAACCCGCCGTGGCCCGCGCCGTGGACACCAGCAACATGCGCGTTGGCAGCAAGGAGGCCATCCGCATCACCGGCATGAAC
>SKNG01000215.1 GCA_007120685.1 Paracoccaceae bacterium
GCCATGCGCGGCCCGGCGCAGGCCGCCCAGCCGAAAAGCGCCCCGGTCTTGCCGGCCTGCAAGGCGGTGATCTGCTCCAGGCTCAGCGGTTCCGGCGCTGTCTCAGCCTCGATATCCAGCGCCTGGCCCAGCACCATCCCCGCCGCGCCCGCGGCCCGCGCCAGTTCCAGTGCCAGCACCGCACCCTGCGGCTGGCCCGGCTGGCAGACCAGTTCAAAGGCCAGCGACTGCAGCGCATCGCCGGCCAGGATCGCCGTCGCCTCGTCCCATTGCACATGCACCGTGGGCAGGCCCCGGCGCAGGGCGTCGTCATCCATCGCCGGCAGGTCGTCATGGACCAGCGAATAGGCATGCAGCGCCTCGATGGCGGCGGCGGCGTTCAGCGCATGCGCACGGTCCACGCCGTGCAGCGCCGCGCCCTCCAGCACCAGAAACCCGCGCAGTCCCTTGCCGCCACGCAGCGCATGCGCCATCGCCGCGCGCACCCGGCTTTCGGGCAGGCCCGCCAGCGCTGCTGCCAGCCGCCCGGCCACCGCCGCCGCCGCGCCCTCCAGCGCTACCGCGAAACTCATCCCGCCTCGAAGGGCCGCGTCCCCGAGGGCACGCCCCCCTCAGCCTGGGTGATCTGTTCGATGCGCGCCTGCGCGGCGGCCAGCCGCGCCTCGCAATGCGCCTTCAGCCGTGCGCCGCGCTCATAAAGCGCGATGGATTCCTCCAGCGGTACATCGCCGGCCTCCAGCCGGCCCACCACCTCTTCCAGCGCCTTCAACGCCGCCTCGAAGCTCATCGCCGCCACATCATCCGCCGCGCTCTTTTCCGCCTTTTCGCCGGCCATCAAGCCCCCCGTTCCATCAGAACGCGCACATGCGCGGCCACGCTTGAGGCCAGCGCCTCCAGATCATAGCCCCCCTCCATGACAGAGACCACCCGCCGGCCGGCATGCGCCTCGGCCAGATCGCACAGCCGCTGCGTGATCCAGGTGAAATCCTCTTCCTCCAGCGCCAGTTGCGCCAGCGGATCGGCGATATGCGCGTCGAACCCGGCCGAGATCAGCACCAGTTCCGGCGCAAAACCCGCCAGCCGCGGGAAGGCATGCTCTTCCCACATCGCCCGGAAGCGTGCCCCGTCGGCGCCGGGGGGCAGCGGCATGTTGATCACGTTGTCATGCGCGCCGCGTTCCTTCATCGCCCCGGTGCCGGGCCAGAGCGGCATCTGTTGACTGGAGGCGAAAAGGACCCGCGCCTCGTCCCACAGCAGATCCTGTGTGCCGTTGCCGTGGTGGACGTCGAAATCAACCACCGCGACGCGGGACAGCCCGTGATGATCCAGCGCCCGTTTCGCGGCTATCGCCACATTGCCGAACAGGCAGAACCCCATCGGCTTCGCGGTCTCGGCATGATGCCCGGGCGGTCGGACGGCGGCGAAGGCATTGGCCGCTTCGCCCGCCATCACCGCATCCAGCGCCCCCAGTACCTGCCCCAGACCGGCCAGCGCCGCGTCCCAGCTGCCCGGGCTGACATGCGTATCGGCATCCAGCGCTCGGCTCCCTTCATCCGGGATCGCGGCGCGGATCTGGTCGACATAGCCCTTCGGATGGCAACGCAACAATTCGGCCGGATAGGCCGGCGGTGCCTCGCGCCGCTCCAGCGCGTCGAAACCCGGGTCAGACAGCGCCTCGGTCACGGCCTGCAGCCGCGCCACGCGCTCGGGGTGGCCATCGGGGGTGACGTGCTCCAGACAGGCAGAATGGGTGAAAAGCGCGGTGCTCATGGCGCGTCACGCTACGCGCTCGCCTCGCGCCCCGCAAGACACCCGCTCTGTCATCTTGCCCGAAATACTCAAAATCCACCATTGGCAAACAATGCAATAGTATCACATCGCACCCCCCGGCTAGGCTCGCTCTGACACCGCAGGAGGGCCCCCATGAAAACCCGCGCCGCCGTCGCCTTTCAGGCGAAAGAACCGCTCGAGATCGTCGAGCTTGATCTCGAGGGCCCCCGCGCCGGCGAGGTGCTGGTGGAAATCAAGGCCACCGGCATCTGCCACACCGATGCCTATACGCTCGATGGGCTGGACAGCGAGGGCATCTTCCCCTCGATCCTTGGCCACGAGGGCGCAGGCATCGTGCGCGAGGTGGGCGCTGGCGTGACGAGCGTGCAGCCCGGCGACCATGTGATCCCGCTCTACACGCCCGAATGCCGGCAATGCAAAAGCTGCCTGTCGGGCAAGACCAACCTCTGCACCGCCATCCGCGCCACGCAGGGCAAGGGCGTGATGCCCGATGGTACCAGCCGCTTCAGCTACAAGGGCCAGACCATCCATCACTACATGGGCTGCTCGACCTTCTCCAACTTCACCGTCCTGCCGGAAATCGCCGTCGCCAGGGTCCGCCAGGACGCGCCGTTCGAGACGATCTGCTACATCGGCTGCGGGGTGACCACCGGCGTCGGCGCGGTGACCAACACGGCGAAGGTCGAGCCGGGCGCCAATGTCGTGGTCTTCGGCCTGGGCGGGATCGGGCTCAATGTGATCCAGGGCGCGCGGATGGTCGGCGCCGACATGATCGTGGGCGTCGATATCAACCCCGAGAAGGCGCAATGGGGCAAGATGTTCGGCATGACCCATTTCGTGAACCCGCGCGAACTCTCGGGCGATATCGTCGCGCATCTGGTCGATCTGACCGGCGGCGGGGCGGATTATACCTTCGATTGCACGGGCAATACGGATGTCATGCGCCAGGCGCTGGAGGCCTGCCACCGTGGCTGGGGCGTCTCCACGGTCATCGGCGTGGCCGAGGCCGGGCGCGAGATCGCCACCCGGCCCTTCCAGCTGGTCACCGGCCGGGTCTGGAAGGGCACGGCCTTCGGGGGC
>SKNG01000159.1 GCA_007120685.1 Paracoccaceae bacterium
CGAATGAACCCGGAGACGAATCCGAACGCCTATCCCGTCCTGCCGCTGCGCGACATGGTGGTCTTCCCCCATATGGTGGTGCCGCTGTTTGTCGGCCGCGACAAGTCGGTGCGGGCGCTGGAGGCGGTCATGCGCGACGACCGCCAGATCCTGCTGGTCACGCAGATCGACCATGCCGCCGAGGACCCCGGCACCGATGGCATGTACGAAGTCGGCGTTCTGGCCAATGTCCTGCAGTTGCTGAAGCTGCCCGACGGCACCGTGAAGGTGCTGGTGGAGGGGCGCTCGCGGGTCAGGCTGGAGCAGTTCCTGGACAATGATCAGCACTTCGAGGCCGAGGTCTCGGTGCTGACCGATGCCCATGGCGATGCCGAGGCCGTGGCGGCGCTGACCCGTTCGGTCACCGACGATTTCGAGCGTTACGCCAAGATCAAGCGCAACGTCCCCGAAGAGGCGCTGAGCGCCATCGCCGAAAGCGACGATTCCACGCGGCTGGCCGATCTGGCGGCCGGGCATCTGGGCGTTGATGTGCCGAAGAAGCAGGAATTGCTTGAGACCCTGAATGTGGCCGAGAGGCTGGAGAAGATCTATGCGCTGATGCAGGGCGAGATCTCGGTCCTGCAGGTGGAGCGCAAGATCAAGTCACGCGTGAAGAGCCAGATGGAGCGCACCCAGCGCGAGTACTATCTGAACGAGCAGATGAAGGCGATCCAGAAGGAGCTGGGCGAGGGCGAGGACGGCCAGAACGAGCTGGGCGAACTGGAAGCGCGCATCAAGGAGACGAAATTCAGCAAGGAGGCGCGTGACAAGGCCGAGGCCGAGCTGAAGAAGCTGAAATCCATGTCGCCCATGTCGGCCGAGGCCACCGTGGTGCGCAACTATCTGGACTGGCTGCTGGGAATCCCCTGGGGCGTGAAAAGCCGGGTGAAGAAGGACCTGACCCGCGCGCAGTCGGTGCTGGATGCCGACCACTACAGCCTGGAAAAGGTCAAGGAACGCATCGTCGAGTATCTGGCCGTACAGGCGCGCTCGTCAAAGCTTCGCGGGCCGATCCTGTGCCTTGTCGGTCCGCCGGGCGTGGGCAAGACCTCGCTTGGCCGGTCGGTGGCGCGCGCCACGGGGCGCGAGTTCATCCGCATCAGCCTGGGCGGGGTGCGCGACGAGAGCGAAATCCGCGGCCACCGGCGGACCTATATCGGCTCGATGCCGGGCAAGATCATCCAGGCGATGAAGAAGGCCAAGACCACCAACCCGCTGATCCTGCTCGACGAGATCGACAAGCTGGGGCAGGATTTCCGGGGCGATCCGTCCTCGGCCCTGCTGGAGGTGCTGGATCCGGAACAGAACAACACCTTTTCCGATCACTATCTGGAAGTCGAATACGACCTGTCGAACGTGATGTTCGTGACCACCGCCAACAGCTACAACATGCCCGGCCCCCTGCTGGACCGGATGGAGATCATCCCGCTGTCGGGCTACACCGAGGACGAGAAGGCCGAGATCGCGCGCCGGCACCTGCTGCCGAAGGCGATCAAGAACCACGGCCTGCGCAAGGGCGAATTCACCCTGACCGATGATGCGCTCTTGCAGACCATCCGAACCTACACGCGCGAGGCCGGGGTGCGGAACCTGGAACGGGAACTGTCGAAACTGGCGCGCAAGGCGGTGACGCGGATCCTGAAGGAGGGCGAAAAGGCGGTGACGGTGACCCGGGACAATCTGGCCGATTTCCTGGGCGTGCCGCGTTTCCGTTTCGGCCTGGCCGAGAAGGAGGATCAGGTCGGCGTGGTCACCGGTCTGGCCTGGACCAGCGTCGGTGGCGATCTGCTGCAGATCGAAGCCCTGAAGCTGCCCGGCAAGGGCCGGATGAAGACCACCGGCAAGCTGGGCGACGTGATGAAGGAATCGATCGACGCGGCCAGCTCCTTCGTGCGCTCCATCGCGCCGCAGATCGGGGTGAAGCCGCCGCGCTTCGATGCGCTGGACATCCACGTCCATGTGCCGGAGGGGGCGACGCCAAAGGACGGGCCGTCGGCCGGGGTCGCCATGGTCACCTCGATCGTCTCGGTGATGACGGGCATTCCGGTGCGCAAGGATATCGCCATGACCGGCGAGGTGACGCTGCGCGGCAATGTGCTGCAGATCGGCGGGTTGAAGGAGAAACTGCTGGCGGCGCTGCGGGGCGGCATCCGGACGGTGCTGATCCCGGAAGAGAACGCCAAGGACCTGCCCGAGATTCCGGATAATGTGAAGGAAGGGCTGCAGATCATCCCGGTGGCGCATGTGCGTGATGTGATCAGGCATGCGCTGGTGTCAGCGCCCCAGTCGATTGTCTGGGACGAGGCCGCCGAGGAAGCCGCCGCGGCAGCGCGTCTGGCCGAGCGCCGGGACGAAAAGCCCACGAGCAGGGCGCATTGAGGCGTGTAGGTCCGGCAGCGAGGCTGAGTGAAAGGCAACCCGCGCTTCGATGGGGCGCGGGTTTCTTGTTGGGCGCGTGACGGCCATGCGGGAGCTTTCTGTCGTTCGCCGTGTCTTTGAGATATCCGCTCGCAGATGCGGCATCACCGACGCTTCGGGCAGGAAGCGGTCACTCGAAGATTGGGTTGATGCGCTCCTGAACGAGCGTCAGAACGGGCGCGGTCATAAGTCAACTCAGGCAACGTTCTTATATACTTGAGATCGACGGCTAAAGCCTGCGCCTGGCCCGGTGCCGAAATGATGGATCGCAAGGCAGAAACGTGATATAGAAAAGTCCTTCATACAGGAAATTTGGCGCGCCGGGCAGTCGAAAGATGCGGTAGCGGGTCCGGCAGGACCTCGTCTGCAGGGTATCTTTTACATTGCAGTAGTGGAGCCCGTCATGAACCA
>SKNG01000012.1 GCA_007120685.1 Paracoccaceae bacterium
CGGGTCTGGGCGGTCCAGCCAAGATGATTGCCGGCATCGGTCCGGACCACGGGCCGCTTCATCAGGGCCGGATGCGCGGCCAGCAGTTCGGCCGGGGGCGCGGCGCGCGCGCCCTCGTCCAAGCCGCGCCAGGTGGTCGATGCACGGTTGATCAACCGGTCACCGAAGGCGGCCAGCAACGCCTCGATCTCTGCGGCATCCAGCGGCACTTCCCGAATGTCCCGAAATGTCGCTTCGGGCAGGGCTTTGCGCGCCTTGCGGCAGGTGTCGCAGGTCTTGAGGCCAAGGATCGTAACGGGCATGAGCGCGTCCTTTCTGTGACGGTGTCGTCCAGTGAGGCTGAATGTCAGGCAATTGGCGCTGGGTTGTCAGACATTCAGCAGCAGGTGTTCGCGCTCCCAGGGGCTGATGACCTGCAGGAATTCCTTGTATTCCATGCGTTTCACGCATTCGTAGACGGTGCAGAAGCGCTCGCCCAGCACCGCGCGCACCGGTGCGCATTCCTCCAGCAGGTCCAGCGCATCGCCCAGGGTCAGGGGCAGTTCATCTTCGGCTACATAGGCATCGCCCTTGTATTGCGGCCGGGGTTCGATCTGTTCGGTCAGGCCCAGGTAGCCGCAGGCCAGACTGGCGGCGATGCCCAGATAGGGGTTGCAATCCATCCCCGCCAGACGGTTTTCCACCCGGCGCGAGGCCGGGCTGGAGACCGGGATGCGCAGCCCTGTGGTGCGGTTGTCACGCCCCCATTCCAGATTGATCGGTGCAGCGAAATCAGGCACATAGCGGCGATAGCTGTTCACATACGGCGCCAGGATCGCAATCACGGCGGGCAGGTATTTCTGCATCCCGCCGATGAAATGCCGGTGCGCGGCGGTATCGCTGCCGTCGGGCGCCGAAAAGATGTTCACACCCGTCGTTCTATCGACCACCGAATGGTGGATATGCATTGCCGAGCCCGGCTCGCCCTCGATCGGCTTGGCCATGAAGGTGGCGTAGCAATCGGCGCGCAGCGCGGCCTCGCGGATCAGACGCTTGAAGAAGAATACCTCGTCGGCCAGCGCCACCGGCTCGCCATGGTTGAGGTTGATCTCGATCTGCCCGGCGCCCCCTTCCTGCAGGATGCCGTCGATCTCCAGCCCCTGGGCCTCGGCGAAATCATAGATGTCGTCGATCACGGGGCCGTATTCATCGACCGCCGACATTGAATAGGCCTGCCGGGCGGCGGCGGGGCGGCCGGATCGGCCCATCGGGGGCTCTATGGGCTTGGCCGGGTCGGTGTTGCGGGCGACCAGGTAGAATTCCATCTCCGGCGCCACCACCGGGGTCCAGCCGCGGTCCCGGTAAAGCCCGATCACGCGCCTGAGCACGTTGCGGGGCGCGATGGGCACCGGCTCGCCACTGGGTTCCAGCGCGTCATGGATCACCTGCAGGGTAATGTCACCGGTCCAGGGGGCGGCAGTGGTGGTGGCGTAATCCGGGCGCAGGATCATGTCCGGTTCGGTATAGGCCATGTCGGGCACTTCTGCCCAGTCGCCGGTGATGGTCTGCAGGAAGATCGAATCGGGCAGGTAGAATTTTTCCTGCTTGGCAAATTTCGTGGCCGGCATCGCCTTGCCGCGCGCCACGCCGGCAAGATCCGGGATGATGCACTCGACTTCGTCGGGGCGGCGGCCGGCGAGATACTCGCGCGCGGCCTCTGGGGCCTGGTCAAGCCAGTCAGCCATGGCGGGCCTTTCGCTGTTGCTGGGGCCGGGTGGCGGCGCGGAAGAAATCGGCGATGCGGTTGGCGATGCAGGCGCAATCCAACGGCTGGCCCAGCCGCGCGCTGGCAGCGTCCAGCACGGGGTCGGGGACCAGCCCGCGCCCACGTGCCTCGATCAGCGCATCGGTAAAGGCGTTGTCGAATTCCGGATGGGCCTGCACGGAATAGCCGAGCGGCGTGCCGTCGGGCGCCTCATAGGCCAGCGCGGCATGGGCGCAATGGGGGTTGTGACCGACGGTGCGGGCGGTGGCGGGGGCGGTGATGACCTGATCCTGGTGCCAGGCGTTCAGCGCGATGGGCTGGCCCTCGAAGTCGTATTCGGTGGGGCCGACCGCCCAGCCGCCGGCGAATTTTTCCACCTTGCCGCCCAGCGCCTGGGCCATGATCTGATGGCCGAAGCAGATGCCGGCGACGGGCACGCGCGCGGCGAAGGCGTCACGGATGAACTGCTCCAGCGGCGGGATGAAGGCGTGATCCTCATAGGCGCCGAAACGCGAGCCGGTGATCAGCCAGCCATCGGCCGACGTGGCATCGGGCGGGAAGGTGCCGTCGAGCACGCGCCAGGTGGTGAAGGCGAAGCCCTGGTCGGCCAGGAGGCGGATGAAGAAATCCGGGTAGTCGCCCCCCGCGCGCAATGGTTCAGGTGCTTCGCCGGTCTGCAAGATGCCGATATGCATGGATGAGCCTGTTGATTTGATCAAAAGCTAGCATGGGGCAGACGCGGCGGGCAAGGGGGGGGACCGAGAAGGGTCACAGGGGGATTGCATGTGGCGCTGCAACGTTGCGCCGCGGCGCGTTGCGCGGTGTCCATCCGTCTGACCGTTTGGGCCGTCGCGGGCAACGCGCCTTCGAAGGCGCGTTGAAACGGGCTTTCGAAAGCCCGTTTTTCCGGCGCTCGGTCCCCCCGGATGACTGAAGAGCAAAGGGGCAGGGGAGCAGGTCGGCGGCCTAGACCGTGTCCAAATAGAGATCGATCACCTCTTCCGGCGAAAGCTCGGCCATATAGCGCAATTCCTGCCGCTTGGTGCGCAACAGATTGTCGATCAGTTCCGGGGCGAAGATGCGGGCCATGGCGCGGCTTTGCTCGAAGCGGTCGATGGCATCGGCCCAGCTGTTCGGCAGTTGCGGCAGATCCTGGTCATAGGCGTTGCCGCTGATCGGCGGGGGCGGGGACAGCGCGTCCTCGATCCCGATCAGCGCCGAGCCGAGCACGCCGGCCATCATCAGATAGGGGTTGATGTCGCCGCCCGCGACGCGGTGTTCGATGCGCCGCGCCTTGTGGCTGCCCGAGGGGATGCGCAGCGCGGCGGTGCGGTTTTCATAGGACCAGGCGACGCCGGTGGGCGCGTGCGCGCCGGGCACCTGGCGGTCATAGCTGTTGGCATGCGGTGCCAGCAGCAGCATGGTGTCGGGCATCGCCTGCAGGCAGCCGGCGACGGCGTTCTTCAGCAACGCGCTGCCCTCTGGCCCGCCGTCGTCAAAAAGGTTGCGCCCTTCGCTATCGGTCAGCGAGAAATGCATGTGCATGCCGTTGCCCGGCCAGTCCGGGTAGGGTTTGGCCATGAAGCTGGCAGCGAAGCCGTATTTGCGCGCCAGCCCCTTGACCAGCAGCTTGAAGAGCCAGGTGTCATCGGCGATCTTCAGCACATCGTCGGAATGCAGCAGGTTGATTTCGAACTGGCCGATGCCGGCCTCGGATATGGCCGTGTCGGCGTCGATATCCATCGCCTCGCAGGCGTCATAGAGATCGGTGAAGAAGTTGTCGAAGGCATCGAGCGCGCGCAGCGCCAGCGTGTCGGCGCCGGGCCGGCGCTTGCCCGAGCGGGGCGAGGGGGGCACGCGCAACTCGCGCCCCGAATCGTCGATCAGGTAGAATTCCAGCTCCGTCGCGCAGACCGGGCGCATGCCGCGCGCGTGGAAGCGGTCAAGCACGCGGGCGAGCGCGTGGCGCGGGTCGCCCTCGAAGGGCGTGCCGTCTTCGTGGAACATCCAGATCGGCAGCAGTGCGGTGGGCGCATCGAGCCAGGGCATCGGCAGGAAGCCGCGTTCGGTGGGTTTGAGCACGCCATCGGCGTCGCCGGTTTCGAACACCAGGGGGCTGTCCTCGATATCCTCGCCCCAGATATCCAGATTCAGCGCGGAATAAGGAAAGCGCGTGCCCTCGCGCAGCAGCTTTTCGGCAAAGCGCACCGGCATGCGCTTGCCGCGCGCTTGGCCGTTCAGATCGGCCGCGGCGACGCGGATGGTGCGGATATCGGGGTGGTGGCGGGCCCAGTCACGGAAGGGCAGCATGGATCACCTGACATATTGGGGGCGGAACCGGATACGCTGGCGCCTCTCACGCGGCAGGTGGCGATTCAGCCGGATGTTGATCAGACCGAAGAGCCCGATGATGAACAGCGTCAGCAGGATGAAGTAAAGCGCGACCAGCGGATAGGCGACGAAAGGGTTGAAGGTCTGATCGACGAAATAGCGGGCGTAGTAGAAGGCCTCGCCCGATTGCTGGCGCGCCGGGAAGGCCGAGAGGAACACCAGTGTGGTGGAATGGGTCAGGAAGATCGCTTCATTGGTGTAGCTGGGCCAGGCGAGCCGCAGCATGTTGGGCCAGACGATGCGGCGGAACTTCGTCCAGCCGGTCATGCCGTAGGCGTCGGCGGCTTCCAGATCGCCCTTGGGGATCGAGCGTAGCGCGCCATGGAACAGTTCGGCCGAATAGGCGGTGGTGTTGAGGATCAGCACGATCAGCCCGCCGACCGCGGCGGTGGTCAGGGGGGCGGTGTTGACAGTCAGGGTGATGAAGCCGAGCGGAATATCCAGCCCCGTGCGGGGCAAGAGCACGAAGGCCGAGTAGAAGAAGAAGAACTGGATGAAGAGGGGCGAGCCACGGAAGAAGAAGATGAAGGCGCCGGCGGGGCGGCTGATCCAGGGATTGGCCGAGAATTTCGCCAGTGCCACGCCGGTGGCGAGGAAGAAGCCGAAACCGATGGCGAGCGTGGCGAAATAGACGTTCCAGATCAGGCCCGAGGCGATGAGGAAGATCTGGTCGCAGAAGGTGATGTCCAGCCCGCGCGGCAAGAGGCGTTCGCCATGATCGCGCCCCAGCGCGCGCAGGATATAGCCGTCGAAACTCTCGGCGCAGGTTCTCATGACCGGGCCTGCAGCTGGACCGGGGCAGGGGGGCGCTGCCCCCCGTCGGCTGGCGCCGCCGCCCCCCGGGATATTTGCAGAGCAAAGAGGGGGCGAGTGCCGGGAGAGGGGGTGGGGGTGCTCATGCGGCGGCCTTTCGCAGGCGCTCGCCCTCGGCCGTGGCCTGGCCGCGCGAGAGGCTGCGGTTGAGCGCGCCGAAGCCGCGTTCGCTGAGCCAGGTCAGGAACAGGTAGAAGGCCAGAAGGACCAGGAAATACCAGACCCGCCAGTCGGGGTGGGGATAGGTATAGAGCGAGGTCTTCTGCCCGCCGAGTTCGCGCGCCCAGTAGACCGCATCCTGCAAGCCCAGTAAGAACAGAAGCGGCGTTGCCTTCACGAGGATCTGCCAGATGTTCGACAGGCCGGGGATCGCATAGACCCACATCTGCGGCATCACGATGCGGCGGAAGGCCTGTGCGGGGGTCATGCCGAAGGCCTCGGCGGTTTCGATCTGGGCGCGCGGCACGGCCCGCATGGCACCATGGAGCGTGTTGGCGGCAAAGGCCCCGAAGACCAGCGAGAAGGCGACCACCGCCATGGTGAAGGCATAGGCATCGCGCACCCAGGCCGGCGCGCCGACCGGGGGCACCTTGGCCTCGCGGCAGACGATGAAGTCATTGCCCTGCCGGATCGGCTGGTCCCAGTCCGGGCACTGGATATGGTGAAACACCCATTCGATCCCTTGCCCCAGCGCGATCGGCACGAACATGAAGAACACGATGTCAGGCACGCCGCGGACGATGTTGACATAGCCCTTGCCCAGCCAGCTGACCGGCAGGAAGCGCGACCGCACCGCGAGCGCCCCCAGAAGCCCCATGCCCAGCGCGACCGGCGCCGTGATCGCCAGCAGCAGCAGGACCATGAAGAAGGAGCGGTAGAAAGCGAAATGGGTCTGTGTGGTCAGATAACAGGCGAACCATTGCCATTGTGGCAGTGTCGAGGGGTCGGTGCAGAATGCAAACATCGCGGGTGCCCACCGGGGACAGTCAAGGCCCGCACGCTGCGGGCCTTGCTGCGCTGCTGTCAGAGAGCGTCAGAACTGCGCGATGCCATCGCCGAACCATTGCTCGATCAGGGCGTTGAGCGATCCGTCTTCCTTCATCTCGTCGATGACGCGGGTGAAGGTCTGGCGCAGGTCATCGTCGGTCTGGCGGATGCCGGCGCCGGTGCCCGCCCCCGGATAGAAGTCATCACCGATGAAGACCAGTTCCCCGCCCGAATCGTTCACATAGGGCATCAGGAAGTTCTTGTCGGCCAGCACTGCATCGGCCTCGCCGTTGCGCACGGCCGAGATGGTCTCGTCCGGGGTGGGGAATTCCAGCCCGTCGGCCGTGCCTTCGGCCACGATCCCCGCCTGCACGGTGTTCGACTGCACCGCGATCACGCCGCTTTCGATCACCGACGGGTCGGTGCCTGCCAGCGCCATATAGGCCGACGGGTCAGACGGCAGGTAATTGGTGGTGAAGCTGATCACCTGGCTGCGCGCCTCGGTGATGCTCATGCCTGCCATGATCACGTCATAATTGCCAGCGACCAGATTGGGTATGATGGTATCCCAGTCGTTGAGGACCCATTCGCAGGTCAGCTCGGCGCGGGCGCAGATTTCGTTGCCGAGGTCGATCTCGAAGCCGACGATCTCGTTATCGTCATTGATGAAGTTCCACGGCGGATAAGCGCCCTCGGTGCCGATGCGCACGACGTCCTGGGCCATGGCTCCGGCGGTTGATAGCGCCAGGGCGGCGGCAGCGGCGAGGATTGTCCTGGTCATGGTCGGTCTCCTTGTTGGGTAGTCGATTGTCGTTTTTTCTTGTCAATGGCGGATGGGCCAGTCAAGCGCGGCCCCGCGCTTTCGGCCGTGGCCGCCTCTACCTCCGGCACATCCTCGACCACGCGCAGGAACTGGCGCAGCCGGGCCGAGCGCGGGGCGCCGAAAACCCGGGCGGGCGGGCCTTCCTCCTCGATCCTTCCCTGGTGCAGGAAGATCACGTGATCGGCAACATCGGCGGCCAGATGCATGTCATGGGTGACGATCAGCATGGTCCGCCCCTCGCCGGCCAGCGCCTTGATGACGCGGATCACCTCCTGCTCCAGTTCCGGATCCAGCGCCGAGGTGGGCTCGTCGAACAGCAGCGCACGCGGCTCCATGCACAGCGCGCGGGCGATGGCGGCGCGCTGCTGCTGGCCGCCTGACATCTGCGCGGGGTAGACATCGGCCTTGTCGCCGATGCCGACCTTGTCCAGTAGCGCGCGGGCGCGGGCTTCGACCTCGGCCCGGGGCTGTTTCAGCACCGTCAGCGGCGCCTCCATGACGTTCTGCAGCACCGTCATGTGCGACCACAGGTTGAAGCTTTGAAACACCATCGACAGATTGGTGCGGATCCGCGCCACCTGGGCGCGGTCGCCGGGCTGGCGGGCGGCGCCTGTGCCGCGCCAGCGTACCGGCTCGCCGTCGAACTCGATCTCGCCCTGCTGGCTGTCCTCCAGCAGGTTGCAGCAGCGCAGGAGCGTCGATTTGCCTGAACCCGAGGAACCGATCAGCGCAATCACCTGCCCGGGCATCGCCGTGACATCGACGCCCTTGATCACCTCCAGCGCGCCATAGGCCTTGTACAGGCCGCGAATGGCGATGACGGGCGTGGCGGTGGTCTGCTCGTCAGGGCTGGCGTCAGGCGGGGCAGGGGTCACGGCGCGCTCGACATGATTTGATCATATCCGACTTTGATCCGGGGCGTTGCCGATTGCAAGCGACGAAAGTGCCGCTGTCAACGGAAATCGCGCCAGCCGTGGCGCGGGGTGGGCGTGACAAAACGGGCGAGCAGAAAACCGGCGACATAGCCGCCCAGATGGGCCTGCCAGGCGAGGAAGCCGCCGACCAGGAAGAAGAGCGCGACATTCATCAGCACCAGACCCAGCATCAGGTTCCAGAACGGGCGCAGCGAGGCGCCGCGGGCGCGGCGGCGTTGCCAGTCCCAGAATTGCGTCATGCCGAAAAACCCGAACACAGCGCCCGAGGCGCCGACCATTGGCCCCGGCGCGTCCGATAGCGCCAGGAATGCCACCGCCCCGCCCGCCGCCGTCACGGCATAGGCCAGCACAAATCCGCGCTGGCCCAGGCGCTGCACCGCCTCACGCGACAGATGCACCAGCACCAGCATGTTGAAAAGCAGGTGCATGATCCCGCCGTGCAGGAAGGCATAGGTGACGAACATCGCCGCCGGCTGGCCCGGCCAGACCGGCACCCAGTCGATCAGCAAGCGCGGCCAGAAGGCGCCGTAGACCATTGCCGTGCGGCGCAGCCCGCCCTGGCCCAGGAAAGGCGTTTCGGCCAGCAGGAACAGCAGTTCCGGCACCGTGCAGATGGCGACGATGGTCAGCACCACAGGGGCGGGCTGGTCTGGCGAAAGGGGGCTTGGCTGGCTCATGGCAGAGCCATGACAGGCGGCGCGGCGATGGGCAATAGGGGGCGCGCGAGGCGCCGGTCAATACCCCGTGGCGGCGACTACCGCGCCGAAAGTCGCCACAAGTATCCGCAGGTCGCCAGTAGCCGAAAGGTTTTCCACGTAATGCTTGTCGATCTCGGCGCGCACCTCGAAGCTGTCATCGTTGCGCGCGGTAACCTGCCACAGCCCGCTCAACCCCGGGCGCACTGACAGATAGGCCGATGGATGCAGGTAAAGCGGCAACTGGTCCGGCAGCATCGGGCGTGGGCCGATCAGGCTCATGTCGCCCTTCAGCACATTGATCAGCTGCGGCAATTCGTCCATCGAGGTCTTGCGGATCAGCCGGCCCAGCGGGGTGATACGGGGGTCGTTCTTCAGCTTCTGGCTGTGTTCCCATTCCATCCGTAGCGCCGGGTCGGCGTCCAGGCAGGCGGTGAGCTTTGTCTCGGCATCCGGAACCATGCTGCGCAGTTTCAGCATCCGGAAGAGCCGCCCATCGCGGCCCAGGCGGGTCTGGGCATAGAAGGGCTTGCCGCCTTCCAGCCACAACGCAACGATCAACAGCAGAAACACCGGCAGCGCCAGCAACAACGCCAGCGTCGCACCGGCGATGTCGATGCCGCGTTTCAGCCAGAGCGCATAGAGGCTGCGGGCGCGTTCTGTCCGCACCGGTGCCGACGGCAGCTGGGCATTGCCATTGATCCGCAGCGGAAAGGGCGTCGGCGCTTGGCGCAGGCTGCGCGCGGTCGGAGGAGCCGACGTGGACGCTTCAGTCAGAAAGCGGCGCGCGCCGCGAAGTTCGATGGTCATGATCACACCGGCAGCTTGGGGCTCGGTGTCGCGCGCTCCCCCACACAGCGACCCTCGCCTTGTTCTCGTCACGGTATAAACAAAATTGCGTCAAATACGAAATCAATTCTCAACGCCAAGGTGGCCGGATCGCTGAAATAATCTGTTTCTCTGAAGTCAACCGGCGCTCAGCGCGGGCCGCTTGTTTCCAGATCTGCAACGGTTGCCTGTAAATCCGTCATTTTCCAAGAGTTTCGGAAATTATGGCCGCACCCGGAATTCTCCTGCTTGGAATCAGCAGAATCATCCGCCACACGGGGCGGGCGCGCCCTGAAAGCGCCGCGATTATTTGGCATTGCAGACAGATTTTCGTAGTAGCAACCGGGGGTCCGGGCCGTGTTCCTGTCCGGGCTGGCGTTCGGCTCGGGCGCCCGGGCAGCATGGCGGGCAGTGAATGACGCGGGCACAGAGCTCCTATCTGGATCACTTCGAGATGCGGGAACGCCCGTTCTCGCTGGCGCCGGATCCGGCCTTCCTGTTCTGGTCGCTCGAACATCGCGGCGCCCTGGCGATCCTGGAATACGGTCTGGACACGCGCGCGCCCATCACGCTGCTTAGCGGCGAAATCGGCGCCGGCAAGACAACGCTCTTGCACTATTTCATCGACGGGCTGCGCGAGGACATCACCACCGGCCTGATCTCCAACGCGCGCCCCGGGGTCAACGACATCCTGCGTCGGGTCTGCGCCGCGCTGGAGGTCGAACTGCCGCCGGGCACTGCGCCCGACGACAGCGCCGCGCAATTCGCTGCCCTGCAGTCCTTCCTGCTGGCCGAGCACCGCGCCGGGCGGCGGGTGCTGGTGATCATCGACGAGGCGCAGAACCTGAACCGCGATGCGCTGGAAGACCTGCGCATGCTGACCAACATCAACGCCGGGCGCGACGAGGTGCTGCAACTGCTGCTCTCCGGCCAGCCGGAACTGCGCGAGATGGTGCGCCGCCCTGACCTGGCGCAATTCGCCCAGCGGGTGGCGGCCAGCTACCACCTGCCGCGGCTGGATCTGGTCGGGGTAGGCGGCTATATCGCCGAGCGACTGCGCAAGGCGGGCGCCACGCCCAGCATCTTCAGCCGGCAGGCGGCCGAACTGGTCCATCAGGCCACCGGCGGCACGCCGCGGCTGGTCAACCAGCTGTGCGATCTGGCCCTGACCTATGCCTATGCGCAGGGCGCGCATCAGGTGGTGCGCGCCACGGTCAAGCAGGTTCTGGACGACGGGGTGTTCTTCAGCCTGCACCAGCCGACGGATCCGGGCTGAGGCGACGGGGCCGGTTGCGTCGGGTGTGGCGGGCTTGACTTCGCCGCCGCCAGCCTGTGTATCGCGCCACAGCCTTCCCCTGCCGATGGAGCCCGCGATGAACCCCTACCGCAGCCATACCTGCGCCGATCTGAACGCCGCGCATGTGGGCCAGCAGGTGCGTCTGGCCGGCTGGGTGCATCGGGTGCGCGATCATGGCGGCGTGCTGTTCATCGACCTGCGCGACCATTACGGCATCACCCAGGTGCTGGCCGACAGCGACAGCGGGGCGTTCGCCGAGATGGAGCGGCTGCGGTCGGAATGGGTGATTTCCATCGACGGCGAGGTGAAGGCGCGCGCGCCGGAAC
>SKNG01000276.1 GCA_007120685.1 Paracoccaceae bacterium
GACCTTGTCCTCGATCCCGTTCCTGCGCAGCGCGTCCCAGTAGATCGCGGTGTTGATGGCGATCACCGGCTTGCCCAGTTCGGCCTCGAAGCGGGGGGCGAGCGCGGCCATCGCCAGATTGGTGCCCACCTGCACGATGGCCTCGATCTCGGGTCCGTCCACCTCGGCCGCCGCGGCGCGCAACTGCTCGGCGCTCACATGCGCGATCTTCACCGGGCTTTCGCATTTCAGCCCGGTGATGCGCGGAACCTCAAAACCCGCCTCGTTGAAAAACCGCACCACATTGCGGTCACCGACTGGCATGTAGGGCGTGATCACCCCGATCCGCCTCGCCCCCAGCAGCGTCAGCGCCGCTTGGCAGGCGTCCGAACCCATCGCCACCGGTAGCCCGGTATGGGCTGCCAGTTCCGCCTTCAGCTGCGCGCTGGCGGCGTAGCCGTCCCAGAAGGTCTCGGCCGAGATGCCAAGCACCAGCACATCGGGCTCGCAGGACATGGCGCTGTCCACGGCCTCCATCTGGGCTTCGGCGATCAGCGCGATCAGCCGCTCGAAATCGGCGTCATCGTTGAGCGGAATATTCGGGATCCGGATGCGCGAGATGTGGTTGGTCACGCCTTCGGGCCGCATCGCGTCGAATTCGGGTTGCACCGAGGTGTTGGTCGACGGGATCAGCACCGCCATCTTCCTGCGCCAGCCCAGAGCGTCGGTCATCGGGTCTCTCCTATCCTGAAGGGTCAGCCGGCGCCGAAGCGGCGGGACGTGGTGGGGCGCGACGGGATCGTCACGGTCTTGGCCTCGGTGTAGAACTGCTGGCAGGCCTCGCCCCCCTCGCGCCCGACGCCCGAGTTGCGGTAGCCGCCGAAGGGCGCGCGCAGCTCGCGCGTCATGGTGGTGTTGACCCAGACCACGCCGCTGCGAAGGTCCCGGGTGGCGCGCTCGACGGTCGGCAGATGGTCCGACCAGACATAGGAGACCAGGCCGAAATCGGTGTCATTGGCGCGACCGATCGCGTCGTCATAGCCGTCGAAGACCTGGATCGTGACGAAGGGGCCGAAGATCTCCTCACGGCAGGCGCGGGCGGTATTGTCGGGGGCCAGCGCGGCGACGGGTTCGACGAAGAAGCCGCCGGCCAGGCGGTCGGGCAGTCCTGCGGGCACCCCGCCGCCGGTCAGCAAGGTTAGCCCCTCGGCCGGCGCCCCCTTGGCGTAACCCAGCACTCGCGCGCGCTGCGCGGCCGAGGCCAGCGGGCCGAGTTCGGTCTCCGTATCACGCGGATCGCCGATCCGGATGCGGCGGGTGCGGTCGGTGAAATCGGCGATGAAACGCTCGGCGATGGGCTTTTCGACCAGGATGCGCGAGCCCGCCAAGCATTGCTGCCCGTTATTGGCAAAGATCGCGGCCAGGGCTGCATCCAGCGCGCGGTCGTAATCGGCCGAGGCGAAGACGATATTCGCGCTCTTGCCGCCCAGTTCCATCGTGCAGGGCACCAGCCGACGCCCGGCCGCGGCCATGATCGCACGCCCGGTCTCGGTGCCGCCGGTAAACGAGACCAGATCGACGCCCGGATGATCGACCAGCGCCGCGCCTGTGACCGCGCCGCGGCCATTGACCAGATTGACCACGCCGGGCGGCAGTCCCGCCTCATGCAGGATCTCGACCAGCCGGGCCAGCGCCAGCGGGGTCTGTTCCGAGGGTTTGAGCACGCAGGTATTGCCGAAGGCCAGCGCCGCCGCGATCTTCATCGAGGCCAGCGCGCAAGGCGCGTTCCAGGGCGCGATCAGCGCGGCCACCCCCACCGGCTCGCGCAGCACCAGGCTGCGATAGCCGTCGGTCTGGTCGTAGACATCGCCGCAGGCCTGACCGATGAACTCGGCGAAGAAGCGGAAATTGTAGGCCGCGCGCGGCAGATGCATGCCCAGCAGGTCGCGCATCGGCACGCCCAGGGCGGCGCATTCCAGCTCGGCCAGTTCAGGGACATGGGCGAGGATCGCGTCATGCAGGCGCAGCAGCATCTCCTGCCGCGCCGCGATGCCCAGCCGCGGCCAGTCGCTGCGCGCGAAGGCGCGGCACGCGGCGGCGACGGCGCGGTCCACATCGGCGGCGCTGTCTTCGCGCAACGTGGCTATCTGTCGGCCGGACGTCGGGTCGATCACCGGCAGTTCGGCACCCGCCCCGGGGCGTGATGTGCCTTCGATGAAGGCCTGGATCGGCGCGGCGGCGGATTGGTTCACGGCAGCCCCTTTCAGGATCGGTCGGACCGCGGCGCAGCGGCGCCATGGTCTTCGGCAAAGCGGCGGGCGACAGCGGCGGCGGCGCGGATATGGGTGGCCATTGCCGCCTCGGCCCAGTCTTCGGCCCGGGCGGCGATGGCCTCGGCGATCTCGTGATGGTGGTTGGACTGCCGGACCAGGTCGCGTTCGGAATACATCCGGTAGGTGCGCAGCACGAGGCCCAGATTGACCGCCATCGACAGCATCGCCCCCAGCCGGGCCGAACGCGCGGCCTGCATGACCGTCCGGTGAAAGGCCGCATTGGCCTGCGAGATCGTGGTGTAATCCCCTGGCGAGCGGGGCGGCGTATGGTCGGTCATCACCCCGGCAAGCCGCTTGAGTTCGGCGATTTCGTCAGGCGTGGCATGCAGCGCGGCGCGCCCGGCAGCGTAGCTTTCCAGCATCAGGCGGATGCGGAAGATCTGCTGCACCTCGTCGGCATCGAGCGTGGCCACGCGCAGGCCCTGGCCCTTTTCGCGGGTCAGGAAGCCTTCGATGATCAACCGCTTGAGCGCCTCGCGCACCGGCGTGCGCGACAGGCCCAGCCGCTCGGCCACGGTCACCTCGGTCAGCC